>JAAYQH010000085.1 GCA_012519365.1 Planctomycetota bacterium
CTGCCGTATCCCGGAGCGTCATTTACCGCATCAGCCGGCGGCTTGGGCAACCTGTACAAGACTGTTTACCAGCATGATATCGGATTTGACGTGCTGGTCGAATATATGAACGCGATCCATTATTCTGATATGACCAGTTATGTCCGCAAGGCGGAAAATGCCGTCTCGCATTTTAACGCGATTTATACGCGGGATCTCTTGTTGGAAGTCAAATTGGGCAAAGTTGTCTATCGCACAAGTAATGCAGGGTTGGATCGGACAGACCCTCAATGGGGGATTGATTGGTGGAATGCCAATACGTATTGGAATGCTATGTTCCCCGATGTGGATCATCATCATATCGGGTTTGTCGGATCGGTAGGCGGCGGGGTAGCGTTCGTTTGCGATTATGGCGGTACCGATTGGGCGGGGCGCACCTTTAACGGCTGGAACAATGATCACAACTGGCAGCATGTGGCTCGTCATGAGGTCGGCCACAATTTGGGATCTTCGGATTTGGTGGGCGACCAGATTGAAGGGGCAACAGTAATGAATGGCAACAATTATGGGCTGTCGCGGTTTTCGAACCCCGAACTTTTGCAAATTATGAGCTGTCGCCAGAACAAACTCAATCAACAGGTTAATATTCGCAACATCGGGCTATACCCTTATCCGCTGCCGCCTTATGCAAATCTGGATCGGTTTACCGTTTTGGCCACGGAATCAACGGTGCTGGATGTATTGGCCAATGATTTTGATGCAAATGGAGATCAGATCGCGATTGCCGATTTTCCTGAAACGACGGACTTTGGCGGCACGATTCAGTTGTCGCCGGGCACCGGCCCCAACGGGCGGGATCAGTTGCTGTATATCGCGCCGAAAAACAAGATCGGCATCGATAAGTTTCAATATACGATTGTCGATGCAACCGGTCGCACTAACCATGGGAATACTCATGTGACAGTCGATGTTCCAAGTCCGATATTGCGGGGCTTTTGGAAACTGGATGAAACCAGCGGCGATACGGCCTATGATGCCACGATTCAGGGGGCTCACGGCAAGCTCAAAGGTGGCTTTGTGTTTGATACCGCCTCAATTTCGGGCAAATACGGCCGTTCGCTGCTCTTTGACGGCGAGGATGACTATGTTGAAGTGCCTCCGCTGAATTTCACCAGCAACACTGTGACAATGACCGCATGGGTTCGCCCCGACAGCATTCAGACCCCCTATGCCGCGATTTTCTCCTGCCGCAACGGCGGTGCCGCCAATCTGAATTTCAAAAACAACAACCGTCTGGGCTATCATTGGAATGATACCTATTGGACGTGGGATTCCGGATTGACCGCACCGGTCGACCAGGCGACGTTTGTCGGGCTGGTTATTGAGCCGACAAAAGCGACCCTTTATACCTATGACGGTTCGACACTCAAAAAGGCCGTCAACTACGGCTCGCATCGGCCGGAATCCTTTGCCGCCCGTTCGGCCATCGGAAGGGACTGGGGCCGTTCCGACCGAAGTTTTAAGGGTGCAATCGATGACGTTCGAATTTACAGCGTTGCCTTATCGCAAGCTCAGATTGAAGATGTTATCGCCGGCGGCGCCGCGGAAAGCCCGAACCCCTTTGACGGCGCTGAAGATATGTTTTTAGCCGTGGTGCTGAAATGGGCTATGGGATCCTCGGCAGTGGCCAACGATGTGTATCTGGGTACAGATTACGAGGCGGTTGCCGCAGCCGATACATCCGCTCACGTGTATCAAGGCCGCGTGTCCTCGCCGGCATATCGCCCCAATGCACTGAAACGACACACCCGCTATTATTGGCGGGTGGACTCGGTGCTGCCCAATGGCACGGTCATTCCCGGACGGGTCTGGAGGTTTACAACCGGCAGCGGTTTTGGAGGCGTTTTGCGAGAAGCGTGGCGCAATATTCCCGGCAATTTTGTGACGCACTTGACCAGCAACGCCCGTTATCCAAATAATCCCGATGGGGTGGAAATTCTCAACACACTGGATGGACCGACCAATTGGGATGAAAATTATGGATCCCGGATTCATGGTTTTGTGGTTCCGCCGGTAAGTGGTCAATACACGTTCTGGATCGCAAGTGATGACAATTCCGAGTTGTGGCTCAGCCCGACGACGTCCCCTTCCAATGCGATCCGAATTGCTCGTGTCTATGGAGAGCCAGCCTGGACGGCATACCAACAATGGGATAAGTACGGAACTCAAAAGTCCGCTGCCTATCAGCTGAATGCCGGTCGTGCCTATTACCTCTGTGCGCTGCATAAAGAAGGTGGCGGCGGTGACCATGTCTCTGTGGCCTGGAGCGGGCCGGGTATCGACCGCCAGCTTATTCCGAGTCGGTATCTGATGCCATATGCAGACGGCTATGATTGGTCGCCGGCCTTTGCGACAGATCGGATCCAGGGCAAAGATGCGATCGAAGGCCGACCGTATCAGGATTCTGCTTCGACGTGGGTATCTTCGCTGGAGAACACATCGATTACCATTTCGAAGGTTGATGGGCCGTCGTGGCTTGAGGTCGCCCCAGACGGCACGCTGTCAGGTCTCCCGCGGGACGGCGACACGGGACTGAATACGTTTACCCTTCGAGCGACGGATTCTCAAAACCGATTTTCACAGGCCCTGCTTGAGGTTTATGTGTGGGATATGTTCACCGGCCAGAAAGGACTGGATGATTTGGCAGGTTTGGTAGGACAGTGGCTGGGAGAGGACTGTGTTGATTTTCCGCCCTGCGGCGGTGCGGATTTGACCGAAGACGGGACGGTCGATTTAGATGATTGGTCGGTTCTGTCGAGTCTGTGGCTGCTTGACTGACGGGGTGTTTTCCCCTATGATGTCTCGGCAGGCCGGAACCGACGGCTTGCCGAGACTCTTTTGGGTTTTGCGGTTTGAACGGCAAACTTTTGTGAGCAGATAAGAGGACTTCTTTCAAAAGCCGATTCAGCAATGATACAAAATGTTCATCTTCTGACGGAAAGGATAGAAATGACGGCGATACAAAAAGGACTGATGGTGATGGTGCTGGGAGTGTTGACGGTTCAGGGACTTTGGGCGGCACCGGACTGGGAAGATGAGACGGTGATCGGCATCAATAAAGAGCCTGCTCGTGCGTCGGGCCTGTCCTTTGGTTCTGTTCGCTCGGCGTTGGCGGGTTTGCAATGGACCACCCCGCAGGAGCTGACGGCCAAACGGTATGCCTCCGATTATTATCAATCCTTAAACGGCGACTGGAAGTTTCACTGGGTCAACCACCCTGATCAGCGGCCGGCTGATTTTTTCCACACCGATTTTGACGACCGTGCGTGGGACACGATTCCGGTGCCTTCCAACTGGGAGCTTTACGGCTATGGAACTCCCATCTATGTGAATATCACGTATCCCCATACCAAAAATCCTCCCAAGGTAATCGGCGATGTGCCGGTGTATTATACCGCTAAGCGTGAGCCAAATCCGGTCGGCTCTTATCGTCGCCGTTTTACCGTACCGGCCGGGTGGTCGGACAAAGAGGTGTTTGTTCATTTTGCCGGCGTTTCATCGGCGTTTTATCTGTGGGTTAACGGTCAAAAGGTCGGTTACAGCCAAGGCAGTCGGCTGCCGGCAGAGTTTAACATAACCGACTATCTTAAGCCGGGCACCAACGATATGGCCGTTGAGGTGTATCGCTGGTCGGACGGAAGTTATCTGGAAGATCAGGATTTTTGGCGGCTCAGCGGGATATATCGGGATGTGTTTTTGTTCGCAACGCCGCGAGTGCAGCTGTGGGATTATTTTGTTCAGTCCGATCTGGATCCGCAGTATCGTGACGCCGATGTGGCGGTCCGTGCGGTGATTCGCAATTTAACCGATACTGCCACGACGCGAAAGGTCGTTGCGCATCTGGTCGGGCCGGATGGGGTGCTGCTGCAATCACCGCTGTGCGACTCTGGGCCGGTTCCTATCGCCGCCGCACGTCAGACCGAAGTGACCCTGCGCGGGCGGGTGTCCAATCCGGCAAAATGGACATCTGAAACGCCGATACTTTATACCGTGTTGGTGGAAGTACAGGATGTCAATGGCGAAACGACAGAAGTCAAGGGGACCCGTTACGGTTTTCGAAAGATTGAATTGAAAGACCGGCAGTTCCATATTAACGGCGTGCCGATCTTGCTCAAGGGCGTCAATCGCCATGAACATGATCCCGATCGCGGGCAGGCGATTACGCCGGACTCGATGATTCGCGATCTGGATTTGTTTAAACAGCACAACATCAATACGGTGCGCAACAGCCACTATCCCAATCAGAGCATTTGGTACGATTTGTGCGATTTATACGGGATTTATGTGATCGATGAAGCGAATGTCGAGTCCCACGGTATGGGGTACGGCCGCGAATCGTTGGGACATGCCGCCAGTTGGGAAATCGCGCATACCGACCGCATGGAGCGTATGGTGCATGCCCACAAAAATCATCCCTCGGTGGTGATCTGGTCAATGGGCAATGAAGCCGGCCCCGGGCGGAATTTTGCCGCCGGACGAAAGGCAATTTTGGCGATCGACCAATCCCGTCCGATTCATTATGAGCGCGATAATTCCGTGGCTGATATCCAAAGTGTGATGTATCCGTCGGTCGAATGGCTCGAAAATCAGGGCCGTAGCGATTCGCCCAAACCCTTTTTTGTGTGTGAATATGCGCACGCGATGGGCAACGCCATCGGTAACCTGAAAGAATACTGGGATGTGTTTGAGACCTATCCCCGCCTGATCGGCGGCTGCATTTGGGACTGGGTGGATCAGGGGCTGCGTAAATATACCGGCTATACAAATCCGGACGGTTCGCCGGAGTGGTTTTTCGCCTACGGCGGCGACTACGGCGACTGGCCC
>JAAYQH010000086.1 GCA_012519365.1 Planctomycetota bacterium
GCCGATTGACCCACTCACACAACTGATAAACGAGCGTTTTGGGCACATCCTTGAGCACCGCAAACCCCCCGGCCGTATCGCCGTAGAGCGTGCAATACCCGACCGCCGTTTCGCTTTTGTTGCCGGTGGTCAGCACCATCCAGCCGAATTGATTGGACAGACTCATCAGCAGCGTGCCGCGAATCCGAGCCTGCAGATTTTCATAGGCAACCCCCTGCTCGTCCCAGCCGGCAAGGGCCGCCAGCGTCCGACTATACACATCCAGAATCCCGCCGATAGGCAGCGTATAAAAGGCGATGCCCAGATTCGCTGCAAGACGGCCGGCATCGCTGCAGGTCTCGGCAGTGTTAAAACGGGAGGGCATCGTCACACCGATGACATTGTCCGCACCCAGCGCCGCTGCGGCAATCGCCGCGGTCAGGGCCGAGTCCACACCGCCGCTAAGCCCCATCACGACCTTGCAAAAGCCGTTTTTGCGGACATAATCACGCGTCCCCAGCACCAGCGCCCGATAGACTTCGTCGATCGGGTCCAATTCTTTTTCGCCGGCCTCGGACAGCGGGCTGAGCTGCACAGGCCCGTCGCCGGGCTTTCGGACATCGACGATCAGCAGGTCTTCTTCAAACGCCGCCGCTTCAGCGACTATCCGTCCGGCTGCATCGATGACCATACTGCGACCGGAAAAAACCAGCTCATCCTGTCCGCCGATCTGATTACAGTAGGCCGCCGGACAGCCGAAATGGGCGGCACAGCGCCGAAGCATCTCTTTTCGGTGGTGAATTTTGCCGGCATAAAACGGCGAAGCGGAGATATTCAGAAGGAGATCAAACCACTGCGACGAGCCCTTCAGAAAACCATCGGCCCATTGGACATCCCAGATATCTTCACAAATGGTTAACGCGGCCCGAACCCCCGTTACGTCGATCACCACCGGCCTGTGGCCGGGCTTAAAATAGCGTTTCTCATCGAAGACGCCGTAGTTCGGCAAGAGCCCCTTATGATAAATTGAGAACACCTGCCCCTGCCTGCACACGGCCGCGGCGTTATAGCAATCGCCGGCAGCGCCGTCGGCAGTGCCGACCACGACGGTCATTGCCCCCACCTGAGCGGCCAGGGTCTGAAGCGTTTCACGGCAATCGATCAGAAATTGTCGGCGCAGCAGTAAATCCTCCGGCGGATAGCCGCACAACGCCAACTCCGGGAAGACCAACAGGTCAACGTGCCTCTTGCCGGCCGCGGCAATGGCAGCTTCCATCTTCCGCCGGTTACCCGCCAGATCGCCGACCGTGACATTCAATTGGGCCAAGGCCAATCGCACAATCAATCAGTAATTCAAAAATCCGTCTTAAGGTTTTAAGTTCGTTCAGCCCATACAGACTGCCGCCGCTTCATAGCGTTAACGGCCACCCTATCTTGTAAACAACATCTGAGCGTAACTGGGCAACGGCCAAAGATCGGCATCGACGAGGGTTTCCAGCGTATCGGCAATTTTTCGCACGGCCCCCATGGCCGGAAAGACCTCATCTCGAAAACTTTCGGCTTTAGACAACGTCGTGTCACTTGCTCGAGCCTTGCCCACGGCCTTTTCAAGCGCATCGATGGCACCACTGAGTTCTTCAATCAAGCGGCTGACTTTGTGAAGTTCGCGTTTCTGCACCGGCGCATCGGCCTCGGCTGCAGTCAGTTCTTTGATCGACCTGGCCAATCGCGTTGCATACCGCATGCAACGCGGCAGAATCTGCCGCTTGGCAATTTCAAGGGTTACACCGGCTTCAATGTTCAGAGTTTTGCTGTAATTTTCGTACAATATCTCAGTTCGCGCTTGCAGTTCATGGCGGCCGAGGACACCCTGCCGTTCGAACAACGCCACGTGCTCCTTGTCGAGCATGGGGGCCAGCGATTCCACCGTCGAACGCAGATTGGGCAGCCCGCGTCTTTGGGCTTCCAAAACCCACTCAGGGCCGTAATTATCCCCGTTGAAAATGATTCGGGCATGATCTGTCGCAAATTGCTTGAGCAGTTTCTGCACGTCGGCGCGGACGTCCTGGCTCTTTTCCAAAACATCGGCGATTTCCATCAAGACATCGGCTACAATCGTGTTCAGCGTAAAGCACGGCCCGGCTGTCGATTGGCTTGACCCGACCATGCGGAACTCGAACTTGTTGCCGGTAAAGGCGAACGGACTGGTGCGGTTGCGGTCGGTACAATCCTTCGGCAGCGGCGGCAACAGGGAGGTCCCCAGCTTCAAACTGCCGCCTTGTTTGCTGGTTTTCGCTCCGCCTGCGGCCAGCTGCTCAACGATATCGGTCAGTTGGTCGCCCAGAAAGATCGACACAATCGCCGGTGGCGCTTCATTGGCCCCCAAGCGATGCTCGTTGCCCGGATTGGCCACAGAGGCTCGCAGCAACGGCCCATACTTATCCACCGCCCGAATCACCGCGCACAAAAACACAAGAAATACCATATTTTCGTGCGGCGTTGTGCCTGGATCGAGCAAATTGGTACCGGTATCGGTGACCAGACTCCAGTTGTTGTGCTTGCCTGAACCGTTCACACCGGCAAACGGCTTCTCGTGCATCAAACACACAAACCCATGCCGGCGAGCAACCTTCTGCAAGGTCTCCATGGTAATCTGATTGTGGTCGGTCGCTACATTGGCCGTGGTAAAAATCGGCGCGATTTCATACTGAGCCGGAGCCACTTCATGGTGCTGCGTTTTGGCCGAGACACCCAGCTTCCATAACTCCAGGTTGACTTCATCCATAAATGCTGAAACACGCTCATGCATCGAACCAAAATAGTGATCTTCCATCTCCTGGCCGCGAGGAGGCGGCGCCCCGTACACCGTTCGGCCACAAAGCATCAAATCCAAACGTTGCTCAAAAAACTTGCGATCCACCAGAAAATATTCCTGTTCCGGCCCAAGGGTAGGGGTAACCGACAGCGGTTCCACTTCGCCCAACGCCCGCAAGACCCGCATGGCCTGCTTGTTCAGGGCATCCATCGACCGCAACAACGGCGTCTTTTTATCCAGCGCCTGGCCGTTATAAGTACAGAACGCCGAGGGAATATAAAGCGTTTTGCCCTTAATAAAGACCGGGGAAGTGTAGTCCCAGACCGTATATCCGCGCGCTTCAAACATTACCCGCAGCCCGCCCGATGGAAACGACGAGGCATCCGGCTCCCCTTTGATCAATTCTTTGCCGCTAAATTCGAGAATGGTTCGACCGTCCGGCAGCGGCGAGATAAACGAATCGTGTTTTTCAGCCGTTAATCCCGTCATCGGCTGGAACCAGTGGCAATAATGCGTCGCCCCATGCTCCAACGCCCAATCTTTCATTGCGTTGGCCAGAATATCGGCAACAGCCTGGGTCATTTCCTTCTGGCCGGTGCGAACTTTGACAAAGTCGCTATATATCATTTTGGGCAACCGTTGGCGCATCACAGCATCGTTAAACACCTTGGCCCCGAAAATCTCATTCAACTTGACTTGATTGCTCATCTTAAAAATCCTGCGTTCGAATCTGATCCAATTGCCTTAGCAAAACGCCCTCTGCGGCGTTTTTCTACTATCCGACAAATTGTATTTCTCTTTGACACTCCAGACAAGTTCTTCTTTGACAACATCGAGGGAGCACCTATACTGGAGAATACCGTACTATTATTCGACAACATTGTTATTTTTACAATTTCATCGTCCGTTTCGCAACGGATAAAAACAATAATCGCCATTTTCTTCAAAACTTCACAAAAACGGACCCAAAAGATTCCCAAAACCGCCCCAAACAGCAAAAGCCCCTTTTCGAAAAAACTCGAAAAGGGGCTTTTTAGGGCTTCATCAATCACAAAGGATTAGACCACGCCTTGGTCGATCATCGACTCGGCCACCTTAACAAAACCGGCGATATTGGCACCGGCGACATAGTTGCCGGGCATACCGTACTGTTCGGCCGCCTGTTTGGCCTGGGTGTGAATTGACTCCATGATCAGGCGGAGTCGAGCATCCACCTCGTCTCGCGTCCAGTTGGTATGCATGGCGTTCTGAGCCATTTCCAAGCCAGACACCGCCACGCCGCCGGCGTTGGCCGCCTTGCCGGGGCCGTACAAGATTTTGGCGTTGAGGAAAACCTCCACACCCGCCGCTTCGGTCGGCATGTTGGCGCCTTCGCAAACCAATTTGCAGCCGTTTTTCACCAAGGTCTTGGCATCCTCTTCGGAAATCTCATTTTGCGTGGCCGACAGAAATGCGCAATCACACTTAATTCCCCACGGCCGTTTGCCCTCGTAGTATTCCACGCCTTTGAACTTCTCGGCATATTCTTTGATCCGGCCGCGACGGACATTTTTCAACTCCATCACAAAAGCCAGTTTTTCGTCGTCGATGCCGGCCGGATCATAAACCGTCCCGCCCGAATCGGACAAGCTGACACATTTGCCGCCGAGTTGATTGATCTTTTCCACTGTATATTGGGCTACATTGCCGGAACCGGAGACGGTACAGGCTTTGCCTTCGATGGTGTCGTTTTTAGTCGCCAGCATATTCTGGGCGAAATACACGCACCCATAACCGGTCGCTTCCGGACGAATCAACGAACCGCCCCAGCGGATATTCTTGCCCGTCAGAACGCCGGTAAATTCATTGCGAAGCCGCTTGTATTGGCCGAACATATAACCGATTTCGCGACCGCCGACGCCAATATCGCCGGCCGGGACGTCAGTGTTTGCGCCGATATGCCGGCTCAACTCCGTCATAAACGACTGGCAGAACCGCATCACTTCGTTGTCGGATTTGCCCTTCGGCTCAAAATCCGAACCGCCCTTGCCGCCGCCCATCGGCAGTGTGGTTAGCGAATTCTTAAAGACCTGCTCAAAGGCAAGAAATTTCAAAATACTCAGATTGACACTCGGATGAAATCGCAAGCCGCCCTTATAAGGGCCGATGGCGCTGTTCATTTCAATCCGAAACCCCCGATTGATCTGGATTTGGCCTTTGTCATCAATCCACGGCACACGGAACAGAATAACTCGCTCCGGCTCAATAATACGCTCAAGAACTTTGTGCTGCTGGTATTTGGGCGTTTGCTCCAATACCGGCAGCAGCGACTCGAGCACCTCGGAGACCGCCTGCAAAAACTCCGGTTCGCCGGGATTTCTGCTTTTAACGATGTCAACTATCGATTGGACATAGCTTGTCGCATTTGACATAAATAGACCTCCAGTTATTTTCTTTAAAAAAATGAAGCACTTCGAAAATCCGGCCTCAAGACATTATTGATTTGCGGATTTTCCCGTCTTTTTTCATAACAACGATCTGTTTCTGACAGCAGTATTTTTTTTGTTTACAATACAATTAACACAACTTATACTTATCACAAAAATCGGCTTTTGCAAATTATCTTTAGAAATATCTCAAATTAGAACAACTTATTATGAATCTTGAAACCGCCAAACTGTTTTGTGATGTGGTCGAGTTGAAAAATTTTTCACGTGCCGCCGAGATCCATGGCATCAGTCAATCGGCGGTTTCTCAGCAAATCGCCCAGCTGGAAATGGAATACCATGTGCAGTTGATTGACCGCAAAAAACGCCCCATTGAATTGACCGCGGCCGGCGAAATTTTTCTCCAGGCTTGTCGCGATATTATCGAACGCTGCCAGCGGCTCAACAGCGAAATTACCCAACTCAGTCGCCAAACCTGTAAAATACACCTGTCAGCCATCTTCAGCATCGGCATGCACACGCTTCAGCCGTACGTCAAAAAATTTATGAGTATCTACCCTGATGTCAATTTATCCATTGAATATCAAAATGCCAAGGAGATTTATGATCAACTTCTTCGCGGCAACATCGACATCGGAGTGGTCGCCCTGCCGCATCGCGACAAGAATATTGAGGTGTATCCCTTTGAAAACGAAACATTATTGCTGACCTGCTCGCCGGAGCATCCGCTGGCCCGTGAAGATGAAATCGACATACATCAGCTTCAAGGTGAAAAATTTATCGCTTTATCGGCCGATGTCCCCACACGCCAACATGTGGACAACATCTTGAAAAAATATAACATTCCCGTCCGTGTTTTGATGGAATTTGATAATGTTGAAACCATCAAGCGAGCAGTTGAAATCAACGCTGGCGTCAGCATTCTGCCCAAGCCCTGCCTGCGTACGGAACTGGCGGCCGGAACGCTAAAGGCCGCACCGTTTACCAATGAACACTTCTTTCGTCCCACCGGTATTATTATTCGCAAAGATAAACACTTGGTCAAAGCCGCACGCTATCTGATTGAACTGCTGCGTAAGGACTTTGAGGCGGACCTATGAAAATACAAGCGGTCATATTCGATCTGGACGGTACGCTGACTGAGCCGTATCTTGATTTTGACACTATCCGCCGCCAGATGGGAATTACGGACGAGCATATCGGTGTGCTGGAGACCATGGCGGCAATGCCGCCGGCACAGCGACGACAAGCCGAGGCCATTTTAATGGCTCATGAACAGGCTGCGGCCGAACATTCCACACTCAACGAAGGGGCAGCCGAACTCTTGCAAACCTTGCGCAAACGCCGAATCCCTGTCGGCATTTTAACGCGAAATACCCGTCAAAACGCGACGTATGTTGCCCACAAACACAACCTTTCCTTTGACGCGATGATTTGTCGAGAAGACGGCCCTGCCAAGCCGGATGGCTACGGTGTAAAGGAATTGTGTCGAAGATTCAACGCCGATCCCTCTGACACACTGGTCATCGGCGATTTCAAGCATGACCTCGAGGCGGCCCAAAATGTCGGTGCAGTCGCAATTCTGTTGAAAAATCACGCCAAAGCGGATACCTTTGAATATTTGGCAGATTATGTCATTCGGCGGCTGGATGAGGTGCTGCCGCTTATGGATCAACTTGAACAGACTCATTGAAAGGATGATGATGCGACTGATATGGCTTTGTGGGATCGCCCTGCTGGGCGGGTTTATCGCCAGCACAACTGCTTATGCACAGAACTCAGGCGGCGGCGAGCCGAGTTGCGACCCGAACACCGCCCTTACACAGTCTCCCTGCTCGTCTTTGGAGCGTATTTTGAACTCCTTGCAGAGAAACGCAAGGGAACTTAAATCGTGCACAGCAGAAATTGCGTATTTATTTGTCGAAAATCCCGATTTTTTGGGTTCCAAAACACTCCGCAAAGGGCAGTTGCTCTATTTGAAAAGCGACGATCGCTCATGGGTACGAATCGATTTTAACACACTCAAACAAGATGACTTTGAAGAGCAGCAACGTCGAGAAGTCTATTTGTTTGATGGGGTATGGCTAACGAAAGTTGATTTTGCCTTGGAACAGGTCGATATGTACCAGCAAGCCCCGGCAGATGAACCCGTCGATGCAATTGACTTTATCAGCCACCGTTTCCCGCTGATAGGGTTTTCCGGCGGAAAGCATTTTGAGTCCGAATTTGACGTTCAGCTTGCCGAAACACAAGAAAACACCGATCCGAACCTGACTCACTTGATTTTAAGTGTACGTCCGGACTCGCGATACAGTAAAGATTACAAAAAGATAGACTTCTGGATTGACAATAATCTATACTTGCCGCATCGAGTTTGTGCCCTTTCGACACAAGGGGATATTTACGACATTCGGTTCCTTAATATTCAGAGAAACAAAAAAGTGGAAAAACAGGCTTTTGCGATTGCAACACCGCCCCATTTCAGTAAGAATATAGAGCCCTTGAAGCAGGAAACTCAAACGAAAGGACAGGACTGATTATGGCCAAAGGTTTGGTAATCTATTATTCCCGAAGCGGCAATACCCTGACGATGGCCAAGGCAATTGCTGAGGCAATGGACAATGCCGGAGTTCCGACCCACTGCAAAAGTGTAGCTGATGTCCAGATTGACGATCTTTTGGAAGCCGACGCGATTGTTGTCGGTTCTCCAACCTATTACGGCCAACCGGCCGCCCCCATTGCTGCCCTGTTCGACGAATCCGTCAAACGACACGGCAAGCTGGACGGCAAAATCGGGGCGGCTTTTAGCAGTTCGGCCAATATCGCCGGGGGCAATGAGACGACGATTTGGAGCATCCTGAGCCGGATGCTGATTCACGGAATGATTATTCAGGGCGACCCGCAGGGTGATCATTACGGCCCGGTGTCTATCGGTAAACCCGACGACCGAGTGCTGAATCAATGCACCCGCCGCGGCCAGCGTATCGCGGCATTGGCCAAGAAGCTTTTTGGGTAAAAATTCGCTAAAACCCAAAAAAAGGTTGAAAAACGCCGATTAACGCGATAAAAGGTGCGTTTTATGGCTTAAATTCAATGTAAAAATGATTTGTTCCAACTTTGGAGGTTTAATTCATGCAGGCTTACGAAAAATTGAAAACTCTCGTTGAAGAAATTGAATCGGACATTCAAAAGGCCGAAGGCGGTAACAAGGCCGCCGGCACGCGTGTTCGCAAACAGATGCAATTGATCAAGCAGGCCGCTCAGGAGGTCCGCAACAATATTCTTGAAATTCGATCAACCGAACAATAACAATGGCTCGTCGCTTTATTGTTTGGCGTATGTGTACCACTGCAACGTGTTGGAAATGAGGAACAGATGCCACCGACCCGATTGTTTGAATTATCGGATCTGGATTTAAACAAAGTCGTGTTTGACCGCCAGGCCATTGCAGAAGTCAACCCGCAATCGTATGAGATGTCACAACTTGACGCGATTGTGTGGTACGACCTGCCGCGTATGCTGTGTTTAGGCTACAAAGATGTTACAGACAAAGAGTTTTGGGTTCGCGGCCATATCCCCGGCCGACCGATTATGCCGGGCGTGATTATGGTGGAAGCGGCGGCACAATTGTGCAGTTTTTTTATGAAGCGGATTTACGGGCTGGACGGTTTTATCGGTTTTTCCGGCATTGACGAGACCAGGTTTCGCGAAACGGTTGTGCCGGGTGAACGACTGTATCTATTGGCACATATTCACAAAGTTCGCAGCCGACAATTCTCAGCCAAGGTTCAGGGCGTTGTCAACGACAAGATGGTCTTTGACACCGTCATCAGTGGTATGAGGGTTTGATGAATGCGGCGTGGGAATCGCTGTTTGAGGGTTCTTTAACGCTTTCGCTGCAACAGAGAACTGTTGACGCCCTTGCGGAGCTGCCGGCACGCAGGGGCGTTTTGCTGTTTACCGATGAGCACAATCAGCCGATCCAGCTTGTACAGACCGCCAATATAAGGATGCTGAGTCGTTCCCGACTTGGCCAAAGCCAGGAGGATATCCCTCATCGCAAAGCAGATCTGGCTGCTGTAACACGGCGGTTGTTCTATGCGTGTTGTTGGAATGAGTTTGAGCGTCATCTTTTGTATCAACGACTGGCGCATGAGGTTTTCGGCAGGCAGTGGAAAAAATGGCTGGCCTTGCCGCGCCGTGAATATGCGGCGATTGATCTGCATCGGCCATTTCCCTTCTTTTATTTGACCGGCGATGTTACGACCCGCTCGTCGGTCGATCTGTACGGGCCGTTTGCCAATCGTCGATCGGCGGCGCAATTTTGCGAGAGTTTGAACGTTGCCTTTGAGCTGTGCCGCAATTCCACCCTGCTGGACGGAGGCCATCCTGAAAGTTGCCCTTACCTTCAAATGCAGACGTGCCACGGGCTATGTTGTCAAGCGAACGGACCATCGGCCTATGCCTTGCAGGTTAAAAAAGCGATTTACTGTGCCAATGGGCACATTAGCAAGGCCATCGCTGATCTTTGCGAACAGATGAAGCAGGCCTCATCCGTGCTGGATTTTGAGACAGCCCGCCTTCGCAAGAAACAGATCGAACAACTGGAGGCGCTTTTACGCCCTGATTTTTCCTGGACAGGCCGCTTGGGAGATGTGCGAATTCTTCATATCGATCAAGGTGATAAGATCGCCCCTGAAGGCCAAAAAAAGAAAGTGCAACAGTATCACATTTGGCTTATCAACAGTATGGGAGTTCGCCTGCTGGGCGCATTCGCAGATCATAATGCCGCTGAAGTGAAGCAAATTCTCAAACGAGCCGACCAGCCGGCGGATTACTATCCGTATGCCCTGAGCCGACAAGAGCATCTTTGCACCATCGGCTGGTTTCTTTACCGCAAGAATCGTCCCGGCCTATGGCTCAACGCGGCACAGTCCTTGCCCCCTGTCGAAACCATTTTTAATGAACTGACATCCAAAGAGGCAACGGCTGACAATTTAAAATAAAATCTTTTGTAAAACCATCCTCCAGAGGTATAATTTCCGTTTAATCTCACAACCCTTTTTAACAGGATACTCTTATGGAAATGCGCGTTCATTTGTCCAGGCCGGATATTACCGAGGCGGAAATTGATGCGGTGTGCGAGGTGCTGCGAAGCCCGAATCTGTCGCTGGGACCGAAACTGCCGGAATTTGAGGCGGCGTTTGCCGACTATGTGGGGCGAAAATATGCCATCGCCGTCAACAGCGGCACCAGCGGTCTGTTTCTTTGTGCCCAGGCAATAGGATTGGGGCCCGGCGATGAGGTCATTACCACGCCGTTTACATTTATCGCAACGGTCAATTTTATTTTGATGACAGGTGCAAAACCGGTTTTTGTGGATATTGATCCGGTCAGTCTGAACATCGATTCGACCCAAATTGAGGCTAAAATCACCCCGAACACCAAGGCCATCGCACCGGTGGAGGTATTCGGAAATCCGGCCGGCATGGACGCCATTAGCGCTATCGCCAGGAAGCACGGCCTGAAAATCATCGAAGATTGCTGCGAGGCCCTGGGCTCTTCGCTGCACGGCCAAAAAGCCGGCACATTCGGCGATGCAGGTGTGTTTGGTTTTTATCCCAACAAGCAGATGACCACGGGCGAAGGCGGAATGATCGTCACTGATGATGAGCACATCGCCGAGTTGTGCTATTCGCTGCGGAATCAGGGCCGAGGCCGAGGCGCTGGATGGCTGGCCCACGAGCGAATGGGATATAACTTTCGACTCAGCGATATAAACTGCGCATTGGGGCTTGTGCAATTGTCCCGCATCGAGGAGTTTATCGAAAAACGAGCCGCCGTGGCGCGAACATACACCGCTTTGCTGGCCCATGAAAGCCGTGTTGCCACCCCAAAGGAGCCGGATGATGCACGGATGAGTTGGTTTGTGTACGTCATTCGCCTGAATGAGCAGTATACCATGCCTCAGCGAAACGCACTGATTCATAAAATGCTCGATCGGGGAATTCAGGTCAGCAATTACTTTCCGCCGGCGCATTTACAGCCGTTCATGGTGGAGCAATTCGGATACAAAGAAGGCGATTTTCCGGTTACCGATGCCGTATGTCAGCGGACAATGGCGCTGCCGTTCCACAATAATCTGACCGCTGACGAAGCTCGGCTGGCGTGCTGTGAATTATCGGCTGCGCTGGACGAAATCGACCGTGAAGGCTAAGGCTTTTAATCTGTTTTGTCGTTAAAAACACAACCTATCCATCAAATCGGTCAAAGGAACAGAACCTTCAGGGGTGATACTTTGTCGTGGGATACCCCGTGGTATCTTGCCGTTCAATCCGCAGCAAGCCCTTTCCTTATACCGGGGCGTTAACAGGTATTGGCACATCGCCAAAATGGTGTGATTTTTGCGTCAACTCATTTGCCAGGCGAGCGTATATAATATATCTTTTAGACGTAAGGAGGCGATTATGGATACCTCCAAACAAGCGGACAAAGTCGATATTTTATGCGGGAGAGGACCTTATGCGTCATTGGCGAACCAAATTATTGACGTCTATAGTCCTGTATGGAGCAGGATTTATGACGGCGGTGTATGTGCTGGCCCCTCCGCCTGCACAACCTGCCGAAGACAGGAAGATCAGCGAACGATATGCGGCCTCGGAGCAATGGGGTCTCGAAGCCGACGCTGACTCGCAGAATCGCGGAGCGGCACTGCGTGCGGGGATGGACAAAGTAATACGTTTCGCCGAGGAAAACGCCGTCAAAGGAGTACAGGCCATCAAGGCCCAGCTTGACCAGCGGCGGCTGCCAAACGGACAATAAAATGTCCTGTGGCCGAAAACACCGATATGGCCTGTTTTCGGTATCGTACGCGGCAGATGTGGTCCGGTATGAGGGGCACAACTTTCGCACAAAAAGGGCGGTCGGATGCCTTGGGGCAACGACCGCCCTTTCGGATTTAAGAAACCACACGGGAAAAACCTACGCCTTTTACATCATCTTATCCACCGAAAAAATAACCACTTACACACAATCGGGGTGACAGGATTCGAACCTGCGGCCTTCTGGTCCCAAACCAGACGCTCTAGCCAAGCTGAGCTACACCCCGGCAAGAATGTCGAAACTATACCTTTTATCGCGTTGGCTTGCAAGAAAATCATTTTTTACTGCTCCGTGCGGAGTCTGTCTGTTATACTGCTGAATAGGCGAGATACCGAACAGGAGATTTTTTATGCAGATCACGATGGGCAAAACGTGTGTGGAACTGGTTCAGGGCGACATCACCGAAATGTGCACCGATGCGATTGTCAATGCCGCCAACAGCCAACTTCAGCACGGCGGCGGCGTGGCCGGGGCGATCGTCCGCAAAGGCGGACAGATTATCCAGGAAGAAAGCAATCGCATCGCCCCAGTACCGGTCGGACAGGCCGCGATTACCGGAGCAGGAAACCTCAAATGTCGATATGTGATTCACGCCGTCGGACCGCGAATGGGGGAAGGCGATGAAGACACCAAACTGCGAAATGCCACGCTTAACAGTTTACGCCTGGCCGATGAGCACGGCTTGCGGAGCATCGCCTTTTGTGCGATCAGCACAGGCATTTTTGGCTATCCCCTCGACCGCTGTGCAGAGATCATGCTCAAAACGGTCGCCGATTATGTGCAGGATTCCACCGGACTGAAGCACATTATTTTTTGCCTGTACGATCAAAACGCCTATAAGGTTTTCGAGGCCGCGTTGACTAAAATCAAGCCGCAATAAGCCTCTTTTTTAGGTCATCGTAACAACTTATTTTATAAGAGATTATGACATATTTGCAAAGCCCTCTTGTTCGGAGGCTTAGGGTGAAGACTTATGCTTTTCCAACCAGCGGACAGCCCATTGTTTGGCTTGCGCGGGGGTCTTGAGGTGCTCGTCGAGTTGGGCAAAGTATAACTCCCGGGCCAGCCGGCCGACCATGGGGCCGGGAACAGCCCCCAAGGCGATCAAATTGTGCCCGTCCAACAACGGCTTGGGATGCACAACAGACGGATCAATGGCTTCGATGCGTTTTTTGAGTTTGGTCAGCGGTCGCAGCGATTTGCCTTCAGCTTTTAGCAGCGCCTTTTGAAATGTCGTCAAATCCTCAAAACCCGGCTCGTGCATCAATAATTTCAGACGACTCAGCGGCATTTGCGAGTCACACATCAGGCCCCGATGGGTAAGCAAAAAACGGATATGCTTCAGGTCGGCATTGCTCAGTTTCAGACGCCTGCACAGGGCAATCGCCGTCTCAGTGGACAGGCCGGCACAAAAGGCGGCCATAGCCAAGCCAAAATCCACCGCCCGCGGCAACGCATCCACAACCTTCACGGCATAGCGGCCGGCCTGTTCTGAATAGTCGGGGAAAATCGCCCGGGCAAGGCCGGATTCCAGCAATAACTCAACACCGCGACGACGATTGGGATGCGTTATTATTTCCTCCAGCTCCGCAGCGATTCGCTCGGCACTGATATGGGCTATTTTGCCGGCGTGTGTCTGAATCGACTGCCAGGTGTTCGGCTCAATCGTAAAATTCAATTTGACGGCAAACCGTATTGCCCGTAGCATCCGCAGATAATCCTCCGAAAAGCGATGATCTGGATTGCCAATGGTGCGGAGAATTCGCGCCTCTACATCCGCCTGTCCGCCGACAAAATCGTACAGTTTTTTTTCGATTGGGTCATAAAACATCCCATTTACGGTAAAATCCCGCCGCTCGGCATCCTCCTGCATTGAGGCAAACGCAATTTGGTTCGGCCGTCTGCCGTCCTGATAGCCGCCTTCGGTACGGAACGTGGCAACCTCCACCTGCTTATTATCCATCATCACAATCACGACACCAAAACGAGCGCCGACCTTGAGGGTTCGCCGAAACAAAGCGAGAACTTCATCCGGGGTGGCGCTGGTGGCTACATCGTAATCTGTGGCCGACCGGCCGA
>JAAYQH010000087.1 GCA_012519365.1 Planctomycetota bacterium
ATCTTGTAATAATACGTCGGCGACAATTTCAGCGCCCGCAAATCATGAAGATAGCCGCATTCACCGTGAATCAGTTCGCCGAACAACCCCTTTTGGATCATATTCAAAAGAAGCATTTCCGTATAATCATAACAGCAGTTCTCCATCATCATGCAATGCTTGCGGTACTTCTCCGACACCTCGACCAATTCCCAGCAATCATCGATGGTCATCGCCAGATTCAGCTCTGTCGCAGCGTGTTTGCCGTTGCGCATTGCCGCCAACGCAATGGGGGCGTGCCATTCCCACGGCGCAGCACTATAGACAAGGTCTAACTGCTCATTTTCACACATCCGCTGAAAATCTCGCGGCCCATCGGTATAGGCTGCAGGCTCCGGATGTCCTGCCTCCACAAGTGTCTTTTTAGCCCATTCTGCCCGTTCCGGACGTACATCGCAAACTGCCGCCACTTGGCACCCTTCAATACGGGAAAGATTGCGGAGATGCGAACTGCCTTGATTTCCAATCCCGACAAACCCAACCTTGATAATGTCTTTCGGAGGGGTGGGATGGTTTAACATCACAGCCGGCTGGGCCTTGCTGACCGAATGCCCGCAGCCGGAAAGTGCCGTCCCTGCAACCACTGCCCCAAAACCGGCTGCTGCACTCGTTTTGAATAAATCTCGTCGATTCATTTCTTGTTTCACGTTCGCTCTCCTGTTCCTGTAGGGTTAGCATTCACCGTTATTCTGACCGTTTGAGGTCGTGTGCACTCCACGAAGACATCCAGATTATAATGCCTTTTCATCTTGCCCCGAATAGACCAACGTAATATAATGATGGAAATACGTAACATAATTTGAGGATTTGCCCCGTGAAAACCGCCAAAACGCAGAAAATAAAGCGAAAATATACCTCCGGAAAGCCCGGAAATGTGCTCGAGGCGGACTACTTTTACTTCGACACCGCCCCCCGTGAGCATAAAGATTTGGCCATTGTCTGCGGCGGGTATGAAAAATGTGCGCCGGACTTTGACATCAACCGCAGCAACTATCCCTACTACTTTATCAAATACACCGTCAACGGCAAAGGAACCTTGCACGTCAGCGGCCAGAACCTGTTCCTTCGGCCGGGAGTCCTGACCGGTTTTGCACCCGGCACACCGCATCATTACCGATCCGATCCTTTTCAGCCGATGGAACATATCTTCATCACATTCCTCGGGGAAGAATGCCCGGATCTATTCCAAAAAAGCACGATGGGTGAAAAACATTATATTCTGACCGACAACCCGGATGAAACCCTGAATCTGATGAATAAAATCCTGTTGCTGGGACACGAAAAAATTGACCACGCCCAGGAAATATGCTGCTGCTATCTGCGTATTCTGCTGCTGGAACAAGCCGCCTATTTGACGAAAACCAAGACCAATTTCCCAATTTCCAAAGGAACCTATCTGGATTGTAAACGCTACATCGATACCCATTTTTCCTCCATCAAATCCCCCGGCGAAGTCGCCGAAAAATGCGGCATCGATGTCCGATATCTATCGGTTTTATTCAAGCGATACTGCCATATTTCCCCAAGTCAGTATCTGCAGCGACTTAAACTCAATAAGGCCGCCAATCTGCTGCTCACCACCGATTTAGCCATCAAAGAAGTCGCTTTTCGAGTCGGCTTTGAGGATCCTCACCATTTTTCGAAAAACTTCAAAGAACTTCACGGTCTGTCGCCTGTTCACTATCGCGAAAACCACATGGCAACCCCCAAACATTGACATCAGGGCGTTTGATTTTATCCAATCCTATTTTCTTACCAGCCCGGCCTTTTATCAATCTCCCATCCACGTCGGACCAATGGAAATATCCACCTTCAGCGGCACACGCAGGGCCATAGCACCGGTCATTTCCTGTTTAATCCATTCGGCATGCCGAGCAGCTTGTGCCTTCGGCAGTTCAAAGACCAGCTCATCGTGAATCTGCAAAATCATCTTGACTTCCGGATGCTCGCTTTTAATCCGTCGGTGAATGTTGATCATCGCCACTTTAATCAAATCGGCCGCAGAACCTTGAATCACGGTATTGACCGCCATGCGTTCAGCCTGGGACCGCACATTGTGATTGCGGCTGTTCAGACCGGTTATCGGACGACGACGACCAAGAATCGTCTCAGCATACCCCCGTTTCGCCGCTTTGGCGATCACCTCGTCCATAAACGCGCGAATGGACTTGTAACGGGCAAAATAATCCTCGATAAACCGCCGGGCCTCTTGCTGGCCGATGCCGACGCTGCGGGCCAGGCCATAGGGCCCCTGCCCGTAAATGATGCCGAAATTAACTGCCTTGGCCTTGCTGCGCATTTGCGGTGTCACCTCCTCAATCGGCACGCCGTAAATCTGAGAAGCGACAAAACTATGAATATCGCGATCCTCGGCAAAGGCCTTCAAGAGCGCCTCATCCCTGGAAAAATGTGCCAACAGCCGAAGTTCTATCTGCGAATAGTCGGCACTGAGGATACAGCCGTTCTTATCGCCCGGCACAAACGCCGCCCGAATGCGGCGACCCAACTCGGTTCGCGCCGGAATGTTCTGCAAGTTCGGATCCGACGAGCTGAGCCGTCCAGTCGCCGTGACTGTCTGATTAAAGGACGCGTGTACGCGTCCTGTCCGCGGGTTAACCAGTTTCGGCAGCTTGTCAATATAGGTATTCTTGAGTTTGACAAGCTGGCGATATTGCAAAATCAGCGGAATAATTTCGTGCCGATCCGCCAATTGTTCGAGCACCCCTGCATCGGTACTGCGCAGTGTCTTACCCGATTTAACACTTTCCAGCCCGAGCCGATCAAACAGTATCTCAGCAAGTTGTTTGGGAGAATCCAGATTAAACGGCCCTCCGGTCAACGTATAGATCTTCTCGGTCAGGTCCTGAATCATATCCGAAAGCTCATTGCTCATCTGCCGCAGCAGCGCCGTATCCAGCGATACGCCGTTGGCCTCCATACGAGCCAGCACCTCCACCAGCGGCATTTCAACCGTTTCGAACAGCTTTTTCAACGCCGGCTGCGCTTCCAGGCGTCGTGCCAGATATTCATACAACTGCCAGGTCACATCGGCATCCTCAGCAGAGTAATCACAGGCCGCCTGCGTATCAACCCGGTCAAAAGTACGTTGCGACTTTCCCTTCCCGATCAGCGATGAAATTGTTTTTGGCTCATATCCCAGATAATCCCGACTCATCGCGTCCATCGAATGACTGCCGCGGTCGGGCGACAAACAATACGAGGCTACCATCGTATCAAACACCCTGCCATCAGACACCGCTATGGGCATGCCGGCGTTTTCAAGGACAAGCCAGTCATATTTAAGATTTTGAGCGATTTTATAACGTTTGGCATCGGTCAGAATCGGCCCGATGACCGCCTTGACAGACTCCAGCTCAAGCCGATCCTGCCCCAGCGGCGCGCGAACCGGCAAATACCATCCCACATCTGCCTGCCACGAAAAACTCAACCCCACCAAGTCAGCACGCATGGCGTCAATGTGCGTCGTTTCCGTGTCAAAGGCGAATTTATTTTGTTTTTTCAATTCGTTTACAAAAGCATCCAGCTTCTCCGGCGTATCGACCAGATGATAAGACTTATTGGCCAGCCGCTTCGCAGGAGACGCCTGACCATCCTCAAACAGCACGCCTTGCCCTTTTCGCCCGGCCGAGCCGCTTTCGACCGCCGAGTCAGACTCGCTCAAACCTTCGTCTTTTAACCCCATTTGCGTCAAAAGACGAGTAAAACCCAACTCCGAAAACACCGCCGCTAATTTTTCTTTATCCGGCTCAGATACCCGGAAGGAGGACGGGTCAAATTGAATCGGCGCATCGCAATGAATCGTCACCAACTGCCGGCTTAATTGAACCATCTCCCTACTGGCCCGCAGGTTCTGACCGCGCTTGCCCTTGATTTCATCGGCATGCGCATACAGAGTATCCAGCGACCCGTATTTTTTGATCCACTCCAACGCTGTCTTCGGCCCGACATCCGGCACGCCGGGCACATTGTCGGCAGTATCGCCCTGCAAGGCCAACACATCCACAAACTGCTCCGGCACAAGCCCCGTCTCGGCCTTAAGGGTTTTAAGATCAGTCTTTTTGCCGGTTTTGATGTCATAGATAAAAATCGAGGGGCCAATCAGCTGAAGCATGTCCTTGTCTTTGGAGCAGATATACACCTGCACGCCCTGCAGGGCAGCCTGTACTGCCAGTGTACCAATCACATCGTCAGCTTCATAGCCGTCCACCCGCAGAACCGGAATCCGCATCGCCTCAAGAATCTGCTCAATCCGGGCAATCTGGCCGGGCATATCCTCCGGCATCGGCGGACGATGGGCCTTGTACTCCGGATACATTTTTGTGCGAAACGTAGGCGTCAGCGATTCCATCACCATGACCACCATGTCCGGCTTTTCCCGCTCAAGCAGCCCCAGCAACATCGTGGTAAACACATAGACCGCCTTGGTCGGTTCTCCGTTGGGGGCATTCAGAGGACGCATCGGCGCATAATAAGCCGCATAAATGAGACCATGGCCGTCAAAGATAAACAACCGCGGTGGTTTTTTCGTCATTCCACCCCTCTCTCTCGCTCAACTCTGATTGGAATAAAAACCCACAATAGAAAACCTCCGCCATGCCAAACGCAAGGCCCAAATCCGTTTTTGGTTTGATGCTCAACCTTCGCCGCATGACCCTGACAACCAAGGAAGATTTTAACCGTTGTTCTTCATAATCCAGCCGGTCAGTTTATCAATCCGTTCCCGAAATGAGGCGTCAGACTTATATAACTGCTCGATTTTGGAACAGGCATGCACTACAGTGGAGTGGTCGCGTCCGCCAAGATGACCGCCGATCTCCTCCAGGCTGTGGCGGGTCAAATTCCGGGCCAAATACATACAGACCTGCCGGGGCAGGGCGATACTTTGGCTACGTTTTTTACTTTGCAAATCAGTAATGCGAACATCAAAATGCTCACTGACTGCCCGGACAATGTCGCTCATGGAGACACTGCGGCAGGTGAGCTCCTGAACGCCAAGGGCCTGTTTGGCCAACTCAAGTGTAATCGGCTGGCCGGAGGCGCGGGCCGTGGCATAAATCACCGTCAACGCCCCTTCCAACTCGCGTATATTGGATTTGAAATGCTCAGCGATTAACTCGGCCACCGTGTCCGGCAACACCAGGCCGCGCAGATGGGCCTTCTTTTTGACAATGGCAATCCGCGTCTCATAACTGGGCGGATCCAGCCGAGCGACCAGACCCCATTTGAACCGGCTGATCAGCCGATCTTCAAGGGCAGCCAACTCCTGCGGCGGACTGTCCGCAGTCAGAATAATTTGTTTGCGATTGTTATAAAGGACGTTAAAGGTATGAAAAAACTCTTCCTGACTTTGTTCACGCTCCCGCAGAAACTGAACATCATCGATAATGAGAATGTCCACATTGCGATACTGATTTTGAAACTCCGGCAGATTACCCTGCTCGATCGCACTGATAAAGCCGTTGACAAACTGCTCGCAACTATGAAACTCTGTCCGCAAATGCGGCGCGCGTTTCTGGGTTTCATGGCAAACCGCATGCAGCAAATGCGTCTTGCCCAACCCCACATCCCCATACAAAAACAGCGGATTATAAATCACACCGGGATTCTGACTGACAGCAATACAGCTGGCATGTGCCAACCGATTGCACGGCCCAACCACAAAACTCTCGAACGTATAGTCCGGATGCAGCCGCACTTGACGCTGCATAACATCGGACTCGGCCGCGCCGTCTTGCCGGCCGGTAACAACAAACTGAACACCGACCAAATGCCCCGTGATTCGTTGAGCCGCCTGGGTAAAGGCCGCCAGACATCGGTCGTGCAAATATTGAGCCCACGACGGATCCGAACAGCCCACTTGCAGCAGCCCGCCATCAAACGACACCACCCTCAATTCGTCAAACCAAGTGCGGGCATTTACCGGATCGACAGATCGAACATCTTCAAGTATGCGTTCCAGAATTTCCGATGTATCCTGAACGACCAAAGGCAACCTCATATTTCTTTAATGACCAAAAGACCCAAAATGTCTATGTCTTTTCTCTACAAACAGGACGAACCGGAAACGAAACCCCCTTACACTATCAGAAATGCGGGAGTCTTCTCCGGTCCTAACCAAAAACCAGACTCTACCGCCTTGCTGAAACATTGTCAAAGGAATTTACAACACCGCGTTCTCAGACGCAACACCCCCTGCTTCCAAGTAATTTATCGCGGGAAAAAAACTCTTTGAAATGAACAAGAAAACGCGCAGCAATCACTGCGGCCAGAGCGCGATCATCGGTTCAGCCACGGATTTGGCTTTGTCCGCCCCCATCAGCTGGCGTACCAACTCAAGGGCAAACTCCAACGCCGTCCCCGGCCCTCGACTGGTCACACAATGGCCGTCTACGACAACGCGTTGATCAGCTTGCGATTTGTCCGGCAGCGAATCGACAAAGGCAGGATGGCAGGTCGCTTTTGGCGGCAATAAGTTATGAGTGCCCAACACAACCGCCGGTGAGGCGCATATCGCCGCGTACCAACCGCCGCGCTCTTTTTGGGCCTTGAGAAGATCAATCAAAGGCCGGCTGTCCCGCAAATGTTCGGCCCCCGGCATCCCGCCGGGCAAGACAATGCACGTGTACCTTTTATCGGAACATTGAGCGATCTGGGTATCGGCTATCAATTTAACACCTCGCGAGGCGGTAATCTGAAGCGCACCGACCGAGGCCACCGTCACCCCTGCCCCCGCCCGACGCAACACATCAATTACGGTAACCGCTTCAATCTCTTCTATTCCATCGGCAATCGCAACCAGTATTTGCACAGCCATAACCTTCCTTTCTGCATTCTGCGTTCTGAATGTCGCGGCTTACAGTCTTGTCCATTTACAGCAAAGGACGCAACGTCCAGAACGTTTTATACACCGCGTCAAGGATAACTGCAAACACATAATTCATCGCCAGAATCGTCATAAAACTGCCGACAAACGCCTCGGTACAGGCCTGACCAACCCCTTGGGCACCCTCTCGGCATGTAAAGCCCTTATAACAACTGATCAGCGCAATCGCCCCGCCAAAGAAAAAACCCTTTAGTATCCCCGTGGACACATCCCACAGTTCCACGCCCTGAGCACTGTATTCCCAATATGCCCCCGCATTGATCTTCAATTGCAGGACACTGATAAAGTAGCCCCCCAATATACCCAGCAAATCGGCGTAAACAATTAAAAACGGCGTAAGCAACAAACACGCCAACACACGCGGCCCCACCAAATACACCATCGGATCAGTCCCCATACTCCGCACCGCCGCGATCTGCTCGGTAACATTCATCGTGCCCAGCTCCGCCGTCAGCGCCCCGCCAACGCGTCCAGCCAGCATCACCGCCGCCAATACCGGCCCCAATTCTTTGACCACGGCGATGTTAATCAACACACCGAGCCGCTCCTCAAGCCCCATTACGGCCAACTGTCCATACGCCTGAATCGCCAGAATCATCCCGACAAATGCACCGGTTGCCATAATCACCGGCACACTGCGTACCCCGATCGTGTTCATCTGGGTAACGACGTAGCTGTAATAATCGGGCTTAAAAAATATCTTGACTATCGCGCCGAATGTCCCGCCGGTAAACCGCCAGAATCGACCGATCCGTTCGATACCATTAAGTGTGGTAGATCCGATTTGTTCAAGCATTGCTGTATCACATTTAATAAGGCTGTCTATACGCTTGACGTTTCTATATTATCGAACCAAGACCTAAAAAACCTTTACACAATCTCCGGCGACATTCCACCTTCCAAAATCTCATACAGAAAATCCAACCGCAAACAATTTTTTATTGCCTATTTTTACATTTTTACAAAAAAAATACCCTGTTTGAGTGCATATTTGCTCTTCTTTTATCGGTCTAAATTTCTATAACTTCTCTTAAGTCTTTTTATAAAAATCACTTATACAGAATTTACAGCAATCACATCAGACAACCCAGACGTCCCATTTTACCTATTTTAACTAAAGATTTTCAAAAAGCCCTTCCGATAGCAAGAGTAGTCAAGAAACAACCCAAATTACCAAAACAAGAGCCGCTGGGCGTCAATATAAGAAACATAGAGAACTTTGAAAAAGAGAGGAACCTATGGCCAACCACTTCATCCGCGAGCGTTACTTGGAAGCCCTTTTAACCGGTGACCGTCAAGCCTGTCGCAGCATCATCGAAGAAGCCCTCCAGGCAGGCACCATGGCAATTCAAATCTATATGGACATCATTTGGCCGATAATGGTCGAAATCGACAACCTATATCGTCAAGATCGCATTCTGCCCGCTCAAGAGGCCGTCGCCTCGCGAATCAACCGCAGCATCGTCAACCAATTGCAAAACAAACTGCCCCGCCGCCCCGCAATGGATCGCCGCGTTGTCATCGTGACAGCCAGCAACGAACAAGCGGAGCTGGGCGGGCAAATGACCTGTGATTTATTCGAAAGCGACGGCTGGCGATGCCGTTTTCTCGGCGGCACGGTGAATAATGAGGATGTTTTGGAGTTTATTCACGGTTACGCCCCCGACATCCTGCTGCTGTATGGCTTTAACGGCAAGGAAGCCCCCGCCGTACGCGACCTGATTGACCGAATTCGACAAATTAACGCGTGGCCCAATATGCGAATTATGCTCTCAGGGGGAGTCTTTATGCGAGCCGAAGGACTGTGGGAAGAAATTGGAGCCGACTTGTACGCCGAAACAGCCGCCGAGGCAATTCGAATCGCATCCCTGCCTGCTGAAGACCTTCCTGCCCCCGTCCGCACCATCAAGCAGCACGTCTATGCCAAAAAATCTCAAGAGCCTGCAGCAACAGTCCGATAATAAAAATCGGCATATTCGAGACAATTGAGCCAAGCCGTCGGACAGACGGCTTGGCTTTTCTGGACTTTGCTTTACTACAATAAAAAAACTTCTCAAAAAAGTGTTGCAAACCTTCTCCTGCATCGCTATATAGTGTTCTTTTGCGTTGTGTCTCAAATGGTCGGATTAACTTTTTTCATAAAATACGCTTATGATTCTGACACAGATACTTCAGCCGTCTTGTATTAAGGCACCCCTTGAAAGCAAAGACAAGGACGCAGCGATTGAGGAACTCGTCAATGTACTGGCGGATGCCGGCTTGCTAACGAACCGCACCGAAGCCCTGGAGGCCGTCATGGCGCGAGAAGCAACCCGCAGCACCGGCATCGGTTCGGGCATCGCCATTCCTCACGGCAAAAGTACCGCCGCCAAAGAATTGGTTATGGCCATCGGCATCGCGGCCGACCCGATTGAATTTGACA
The DNA here is from genome assembly GCA_012519365.1 of Planctomycetota bacterium. Taxonomy (GTDB): domain Bacteria; phylum Planctomycetota; class Phycisphaerae; order Sedimentisphaerales; family Anaerohalosphaeraceae; genus T3Sed10-213. The sequence continues at coordinate 9,366 of JAAYQH010000087.1, forward strand.
GCATCGACAACAAACCGGTAAAGATCATCGTCTTGCTCATTTCGCCGCCGGATCAAACCGGTCCTCACATCCAGGCCCTGGCCCGCATCAGCCGCCTGCTGCTGGATGCCCAGTTCAAAGAGCAACTCGAAAAAGTCTCTTCTCCGGAAGAGGTATACTCCCTGATCAGTAGCAAAGAATCGCAATAATATACGTCGCATTTTAGCGAAACCGATCGCGTGTTAAGAGCGATTGAATGAAAGTCATTGACTGCTTTGGTGGAAATGCAACGCGTGTCGAAACACACCAAATACCAGCTCACTGCGACCGTTGTTACGGCAGTGAGCTTTTTTTGTATCTGCACCGCACCGGCATTGGTCGAATCGGTCGGCCCTAACGGCTCAAACGCACGAATCGTTCAGCAGCAGGGATTAACCGGCAAAGGAATCCATATTGCGATGCTCTCATCCGGCAATGCACGCGACAGCCATGAGGCATTTGTCGTCTCTGAGACCCAACGGGCGGTTCTTAACTATGATTATACCGGCAAAGGGACATCGGCCGCTTCCCATGATACGCAAGTGGCCGGCATCATCGTGTCACAAGGCGGCCCAAAATGTCCCGCCTGCATCGGTGTCGCACCGGGTGCTCGTCTGCACAGCGCCCGCATTTCCGACGGCGGCCTGTCACCCTACACCATCGATCGCGCCCTGAACGACCTGATTGTCAACAAAGGCTGCCGCATCGTGGTAACCGGTGTGCAGATCCCGGCCACTGTTGTTGCGCCTGACGGGACCTCGGTCTGGAGCAACATATACGATCATTATGCCGAACATTACGATGTATTATTTGCCAACGCCGCGGGGAACAGCGATTCGACCATCACCATCTTCGGCGACAGTTACAACGGCATCACCACCGGCGGACTGGCACTGGACGACCAAGGCTGCTATCGCATCGTTGGTTCGATTTCCAACGCTGGCCCCACCCTGGACGGCCGACGCAAGCCGGAACTGACCGCCCCGGCACAACGACAAATGATACCCAATGCCGCCGGCGATTCCGCCTGGTCGGCGGCCGGCTCGGCCCGCGGCGAAACCAGTTTTTCCGCCCCCCATACTGCCGGCGCTGCGGCCCTGCTGATGGAATGGGCCCTCCAGACCGCCACCCCTGATGACGATAAAAGTCTGACCATCAAGGCCGTCTTAGTCAACACCGCCGATCCAAACGTATTGGACAAATCAAAAAAACCGACCGACCCCGATACTGTGGTATGGCATTCGCAGCGCGGCTATGGACGCTTGGATGTCGGCCATGCCCTGAAACTACTCAAGGCCGAACGTGTCCGGCCGGCCGCTCCAATCCAGAACGCCGCTGGCTGGGCCTATGAAACACTCGGTTTTTATGGCCGTCACCAGTACGTGTTTAACGGGCGAAAAAACCTGCAACTTGACATAACTGTCACTTGGCACCGCAAATTAACGCGCTACTCGGCGATCTCCTATGTGCAAGAGGCCCCTCGCTTTAACCTGAAAGTGGACATTAAATCCCCTAACGGAAAAATCTTGTTCTCGGAGTACGACGCCAACAACACTCTCCGCAAAGCTCGTCTTGTCCTGCCCGAAGACGGCCTCTACACCCTCGAGATCCGAAACCGCGTCTATCAGCAAGACCGCTCCTATGCCATGGCCTTTGAATTGACTGAACCGCGTACCGAGTAAGGACACACAAAAGACAGTATCAGCCAAACTGAATCCCGCATTAAATACCCTAATAGTTTTGCGTTGCTATTTTGTTCTTTTTTCTTTATAGTGCGACTCATTATGACGATATACAGCGTGGCGGCAACTTCGCATTTTTTATTTAATTTATTGCTGATAAAGGATTTATTATGTGTGGCATTGTGGCATATTTTGGGCGCAAACCGGCACAGCCGATTCTTATCGAAGGCCTTAAACGTCTTGAATATCGCGGTTACGACTCAGCGGGCATCGCGCTTTTAGAGAAGGATAGGTTTTCGATTTACAAAACCCCGGGGCGTATCTCCAATCTGGAAGAGACCCTGCCGACCCCCCCCGCACCGGGCGGTCTTGGGCATCGGCCACACCCGCTGGGCCACACACGGCAAACCCAGCACTGCCAATGCACATCCCCACGTGGACTACACTGGTAAAATCGCCCTCGTGCATAACGGCATTATTGAAAACTACGCTACGCTGAAAAAATGGCTCATCAAAGAAGGCTGCACCTTCAAAAGCGAAACCGATACCGAAGTGGCCGCCAACCTTATCGGCTACTTTTACAGCAAAAATCGCAGTCGTGACGGGCTGGACTGCCCCTTGGAATGCAACCGATTCGAATGGGCCGTCCAGCAGGCCATCAACGAAATTGTCGGCACGTTCGGCCTGGCGATTTTGTGCCGGGACTGTCCCGAAATGCTCATCGGCGTCAAAAAAGGAAGCCCGCTGATTTTAGGGGTTGGCAAAAATGAATTTATCCTCGCCTCGGACGCCTCAGCGATAATCGAACACACCAGTCAAGCGGTTTATCTGTCTGACGGCGAAATGGTCACCCTTTATCGCGACAGTTTTTCGACCAAAACGCTCAGCAACGAAACCGTTGACGCCGAACTAAAGGACATCGAAATCTCGCTGGATCAGATCGAACTGGAAGGCTTTTCGCATTATATGCAAAAAGAAATCGCCGAACAGCCGGCCTCCCTCGAAACCTGCCTCAACGGGCGCATCGATCTGAAAAACGGCCGGGTGATTCTGGGCGACATTCAATCGCGGCTGCGTGATTTGACCCGCACCAAACGAATCATCCTGACGGCCTGCGGCACGGCCTGGCATGCCGGTCTGGTGGGAGAATTTTTGTTTGAGCAGCTTGCCCGCATTCCGGCCGAGGTCGAATACGCCAGCGAATTTCGCTATCGCAACCCCATCCTTGAAGAAGGCACCGTTGTTATCGCCATTAGTCAGTCCGGCGAGACCGCCGACACCCTGGCCGTCGTCGAACAGGCCAAAGAACGCGGCGCGACCGTCTTGGGCATCGTCAACGTGGTCGGTTCCACCATCGCACGGATGACCGATGCCGGCGTCTATCTGCGCGTCGGGCCTGAAATCGGCGTCGCCAGTACCAAGGCCTTTACCGCCCAGGTGGCGGTGCTGGCCATGTTGGCCATCGAGTTGGGACGACGACGGCATTTAAGTAACGACGCAACCGAGGGTCTTCTTAAAGAACTGTTCGCCATTCCCAATAAGATCAAAACCGTCCTCACACAATCCGAGGCCATCCGCGATATCGCTGCGGCCAATGTGAACAAAGAAAACTGGCTGTTCCTCGGACGCGGCTTTAATTATCCGGTGGCCCTCGAAGGCGCCCTGAAACTCAAAGAAATCAGTTATATCCATGCCGAGGGACTGCCGGTTGCAGAGATGAAACACGGCCCAATCGCACTGATCACCCCTGGCATGCCGGCCGTCTTTATCGCCACGCGATGCGCTCAATACGATAAAATCATCGGCAATATCGAAGAAGTTCGCGCCCGCGGGGGCCACACCATTGTCGTCGCAACCGAAGGCGACGAGCAAATTCGCTCCTATGCCGACGACCTGATTTATGTCCCCGACACATGCGATTGCTTCCAGCCGCTGCTGACAGTGGTACCGCTGCAAATCCTGGCCTATCACGCTGCCGTGCTGCGCGGTCATGACGTGGACAAACCCCGCAACCTGGCCAAAAGTGTAACAGTGGAATAGTTCGGCGATGAACTATTTCCGTCTCACCGGGGATCGACGCACCGCGTTATTTGTTTTGGTGTTGGGAATGTCCGTGTGTTCCTGAAGGACTTTCATTGCTTTTTTCACATCGGCCACCTTCACCACAGCAGTGGTTCGTCCGCCGCGGGCACCGGCCGTACAATAGGCATACGCGATATTGATGTGGGCTTTGGCCAGCTTTTCGGTCACGTCGGCAAACGCCCCTGCCTTGTTGGGCAGATTCAGGCACAACACATCTGTCTCACTGTATTGCAGATTTAGTTTATTCAAGACCTCACGTATGCGCTCCTTGGCGGTACCGACCAGCCGCATCACCCCATGTTCCATCGAATCCATCATCGTCATGGCAACGATGTTGATTTTTGCGTTCGCTAATTCATTGAGAATACGGGCCAACACCCCGGGCTTATTAATCATAAAGATTGAAAACTGCGTATCTAAATGCATTGCCAACCCCTTTCCGGTTTGATTGACTTTTGATAAAACACGCCCTTGCTTGAGTACCAAATCCACTGCTCATCCTGTTTTTGCTTTCCAACACGCCGCCAGATGGGTACCGGTCGAGTCCTTGGGAACGAGAGTCTGTATCTCCTCACGACAGCGCCCCTCCGCCAACGGACAACGCGGATGAAACGGACAGCCCGACGGCGGATTGGAGGGACTGGGCACCTCACCGCTCAGCACCATCCGTTGTTTGGTCTTGACCGGCGCCGGCTCCGGAATGGCACTGAGTAGCGCCTGCGTATAAGGATGACGCGGCTCGGCGTACAGGGCGTCCCGAGTGGCAAACTCCACGATATGTCCCAGATACATCACCGCCACGTCCTCGCTGATATGCTCGACCACCGCCAGATCGTGCGCTATAAAAATATACGTCAGCCCCATTTCTTCCTGCAAATCCTGCAGCAAATTGATTATCTGCGATTGAATGGAGACATCCAGCGCACTGACCGGCTCATCGCAAATCAGTAGCTTGGGCTCCAGCGCCAGCGCCCGGGCAATGCCGATGCGCTGCCGTTGTCCGCCGGAAAATTCATGCGGATACCGCCCCAGATGCTCTACCGAAAGACCAACCCTCTCAACCAGTTCGGCGGCCTTGTCGCGCCGCTGTGCATAGCCGGCCATCCGATGCACCAGCAGCGGCTCACTGACAATCTGCTCAACATTCATTCGCGGATTCAGCGAGCCGTACGGATCCTGAAAGATCATCTGCATATCACGCAGCAGACGTTTGATCCGTTTGGCATCGGCGGCAAACACATCTTCCCCTTCAAACAGAAACCGCCCCCCTGTCGGCTCAATCAGCCGCAGCAGCGTCCTGCCGACGGTTGTCTTGCCGCAGCCGCTCTCACCGACCAGCCCGAGTGTTCGGCCTCGTGGGACACGAAAACTGACACCGTCCACCGCCTTGACATGCCCGATCGTCTTACGCAGTACACCCGCCCGAATGGGAAACCACGTTTTCAGATCGCAGACTTCAACAAGATAATCGTTTGCCTGATTCATTATTCTGTTTTCTGTCCTCTGACCTCTGTCTCTGACGCCTCATACCCTTGGGCATACCAACAGGCCACACAGCGTCCCTGACCAACCTCTTTGAGCGGCGGCTCTTCGGTTTGACATCGCCGATTCTCTTTACCCACCCG
>JAAYQH010000088.1 GCA_012519365.1 Planctomycetota bacterium
ACCTTTGCTTTTGAGGTACTCAGCCCATTCGCTCAGCGTGTCCCAGTACATCCGGGCAAAGGCGATATCATCCTCAGCCTCAACCACCGCAGCCGTGAGCAAAATCATATTGCCGCTTTCTTCCACCGGCATCTGATTCTCTTGCGACCGTTCACCGCCGCCGTAGGCTTGTCCCAGGGCGTGCGGATAAGTTCCCAGGTCATGCGGGGCAAAGGGAAACCGCCAGCGTTGTGAACGGGCATACTCAAAAATCGGCGCAAAAGTCGCCCTTGCCAGTGTAGGATTCAGCAGCAGCACCTGTGGGGCAAAGGGATAGAACACGTCCACTGTTCCCATGCAGCCGTTGCTGTTGTTTTCCTTACTGAACATCAGGGGCATACCGGTCGTATCGGCGACGATTTTGTTGGCTCCCAGCGCCTGCCGATAGGCCAGCGCTCCGATGAGTTGATAATCCGACCCGCCGGTCCGATACAAATCGTCCATCAGGGCCTGGTCAAAAGCATCGGCACGATTCGCGACGGCGCGATAGGACTGCAGGGCCTCGGAAAGAAGCGTTTCGGCGGTTTTGTCGTTCCGTTTCCAGAAGGGGCGAAGTTGCTTTCCAAAATAAAGGATGGAATAGAGGTCGTCATAGGCCAAAATAACCTGGCAGGTTTTGCCGCTGGTCAGGCCGCTTCTGATGTCTGCCAGATGGAACATCATCGCCATGACCGGGGCATTGTCGCTGACCCGGCGGGGCATATTGGTATCGGCATTCTTCGACAGCGTTCCGTTCTGGATAAACGCCTCTCGGCAGTCCTTGGCCGGTGCAATGATCGCTTTGGGGGCATATTGAGCGCCCGCGGCCAGATAAAAATATCCCCAGTCAATTCGCACATCGTCACCTTTACGGCCGAGAACAGGCTGTTTCTCGCTGCCGGCTTTCAGGATTTCCAGCCCCTGGGCCATATACTGCGACCAGACGACCGTCTGGCTGGGCTCGTTGACGACGATTTCCATTCCCGCGTCGATATATACGCTGACCTCATGCGACCGGCCATCGGTCGCGACACACGACCAGGTCACATAGACTACCGGCCGACTCATCAGATCGATATCTTCCGGCAGGGCCGGCTGTAAAAACGTCATCGTTACGCGCACACCCTGTCCCTCGAAGGTATAGAGGGTTTGCGTCGGCAGCACCTGTAAGGCCGTCTGCGGCAGGGCCGGCAGTGATGTCGGCTCGGTACCCATTAGCCGAAAGGTCTTGCCGTCGATCCGTACCAGGCTGGTCAGCGGATGCGGCCGTCCTGTCCAATGTCGGGTCACGTCGCCGTGAAGGGTATCGGCCATCGACCATATACTGAAATAAGGATCGGTAACCACCAGCGGTACCGCCGGAGGCCGAAAAGAACTTGCCGGTTCTGCGGCCGCGGCCCTCAGAGACGGGCTTGTCCCCAAAACCGGTCCGATAATGAGGGCTGCCAGCAAGGCCCATAGCTGTATTGTTGATTTAGAGGTCCCAGTCAAGGGGTTTCTCGGCATTCTGTAAGACATCATCTTATGTCTCCTTTTTTGAAGTTATATCGCTTATGGGAGTAAGATATTTAACGGACGTTCCGATAATACGCATTTGGAAACATTCGTCAACGCTGTTTTTACCGGATTTTTCAAACAAATTCAACAAATTGCTTAAGAACACCGCGATGTCTCCGATAATGTAGGATGAATCGTCACTCAAAAAGAGCTTTTATCGGATACACGGGATTCGAGATGCGCTTGTTTTAACACGTTAATATTTACTTTTCAAAGTGGTAAGGAGAGTTTTTATGTTAGCAATTAAAAACAACATTATGGCAGAAAGCGCAGCGCGTCATTTGGGCCGAAGTTATTCCGCACTGGCTCAATCGGTTGAACGGCTCTCCAGCGGGTTACGCATCAACAGCGCCAAAGACGACGCGGCCGGACTGGCGGTACGTGAACTGATGCGGGCGGACATCGCGGTGCTCAAACAGGGGACCCGCAATGCCAATGACGCGATCAGTATGCTTCAGACGATGGAAGGTGCTTTGGGGTCCATCGACGGCATCCTGATTCGAATGAAAGAGCTGGCCGAGCAAGCCGCGACCGGTTCCTATTCGGAACAACAGCGCCGTATCATGCAAAATGAATTTAAGCAGATGATCCAGGAAATCGACCGTATTGCCGAAAGTACTGATTTTAACAGTATCAATCTGCTGAATAGCGCTACTGCCAAAGCGGTTATTCATTTTGGGTCGGAAAAAACCATTAACGTTAAGTCGGTCGATGCACGCGCCTCAGCGCTGGGAGTCAAAAGCCTGAAAATTTCAACTGCCTCGGCGGCTCAGTCGGCACTGTCAGCGTTGACCCTCGCCATTGAACGCAAAGACAGCGCTCGTGCGATGTTCGGCTATATGATGAACCGTCTGGAAAGTACCAGCGAAGTGCTGAGCATTCAGACCGAAAACCTGATGACTTCCGAGTCGCGCATTTCGGACGTTGACGTGGCCACAGAAATGGCGGCCATGACACGAAACCAGGTGTTGGCTCAGGCGGGCATCTCGATGTTGGCTCAGGCCAATACCATGCCTCAAATGGCGCTGACGCTGCTGCGATAATGTAAGGCGAACTTCTTACCATGATTGCGGGAGGGTTCGGCGCCCGTGCGTCGGACTCTCCTCAATGGTACCAACCACACCTGTGGCCGAGATGAATTGACCCCAGAGCCGAAAGAATCAGGAGCCTGCACTATGGATGCTGTATCCGTCTATCAGGAAAATGCCGTGGATACCCAAAACCGGGGCCGCTTGATTGTGATGCTGTATGAAGGCGCCATCAAGTTTCTTCGACAAGCCCAGCAATGTATCGAAGCCCACGATATCCCGGGACGCAATCGTTACATCAACAAGGCCCGTGATATTATTTTCGAACTGAATACTGTATTGGATATGGAGCAAGGCGGCCAAATCGCTCAGAACCTGCGCTCGCTGTATAATTTTATCTGGCGGTATCTGGGTGATGCAAACCTGAAAAACGATCCGCGTATGCTCGATAAAGTGATCGGCATGCTGGATGATCTGGCCGGAGCGTGGCGCAAAATTGCCGACTGAAACGAACGGCCGCCCCTGAATTTCACAAGACGCCCAAATCTGCGGCGTCTTTTTTTATACGCGTCTTAACGCTCATCCAGACAACATTCGTTTTGTTTCTTGCGGCATATCTTTCTGCCCATAGGGGGGAGGGGTTATTCCGGATGGGCATGACCGAACACGACTGTTCAGTCCTGACCGCCTGATACCTGACGCGTCCGCGGCGTCTATGAGCACGCCGGTTTCAAATTGCTGCACTTCCGATAAAAACGTGCCCTTTCAGAATGATAACATGCACATTGATTTTTTCGCCTTAAAAGGGGCATCAAACGGTCCTTGGCTGCTTTTTAAGGTGCCAATCGTCTTTTCTTGCGGCGTCTGAGAAAAAAATATTTTTTTCAAAAATTTTATGAGCGTCAGAATTTTGCTTTTACTATCGTCCGGCAAAGCACTATCGGTCGTTGCGGAAAAACAGGGTTTTGGGGCGTTTGGACGGCCTAAAGAAGCCTGTTGTTGTGTCGATAATGGAGGATGGAACGTCGTGTGTGCGGCGTTTGCTGTGTAAAGTGTATTCAGTAAATGTCCTGACAGGGGCACAATACAATTACTTTTTGTTAGGAGTTTAGAAATGCTATCAATCAAGACCAACATCATGGCGGAAAATGCCAGCCGTTACCTTGGACAAAGTTACAGTGCGTTGTCCAAGTCGATTGAGCGGTTGTCCAGCGGGCTGCGTATCAACAGCGCCAAAGACGACGCCTCCGGGCTGGCGGTACGGGAGTTGATGCGGGCGGATGTGGCTGTGCTCAAACAGGGCACACGCAACGCCAACGACGGCATCAGTATGCTGCAGACCATGGAAGGCGCGATGGCGGTGGTCGATGACGCCCTCATTCGGATGAAAGAGCTTGCCGAACAGGCCGCCACCGGTTCGTATTCCACAATGCAGCGCAATATTATGGAAAACGAGTTCAAAGAGATGATGGCCGAAATCGACCGCATCGCCGACAGTACCGATTTTAACAGCATCAAGTTGCTCAACAAGAGCGATTCGGGAAGCGGGGCGACGATTCATTTTGGTGTCGGGCAGTCGATCACTGTTAAGGGAGTGGACATTCGTTCCTCGGCACTGGGTGTCAAATCTGCCAGCATCTCAACCGCTGGAAAAGCCCAATCCGCACTGGCGGCCGTCACCACGGCGATTGAACGCAAAGACAGTGCCCGTGCGATGTTTGGCTATATGATGAATCGTCTGGAAAGCACCACCGAGGTGCTCAGCATCCAGACGGAAAATATGATGGCCTCCGAGTCGCGCATCTCGGATGTGGATGTGGCTTCCGAAATGGCAGCCCTGACCCGCAACCAGGTACTCGCTCAGGCAGGCGTCTCGATGCTGTCGCAGGCCAACACCATGCCGCAAATGGCCCTCAGTCTGCTGCGGTAAAGAGACTTTCCGATCCTGTCGGACACATGGAAAGACCGGAAGACGGTTGCGCTGCTTTGGCGCAATCGTCTTCCGAAACGTTGCTTGGATTTTGAATAGAATGGTTTTCTTGAAGAACGGTCGCTTACGGATGACCGTCGCCGACGGATAACGTCGGGGAGAAGCGTATATGAACGGATTCGATGCCTATCAGGAAACAGCTGTCAGCACCCAGAGTCGGGGACGGCTGATTGTTATGCTGTACGACGGAGCGATTCGCTTTCTTCGGCAGGCGATTGCCGACATTGAACGCTGCGATTACGCCGCCAAAGGGACCCATATCAGCAAAGCACAGGATATTCTCTTTGAGTTGAACACCGTGCTGGATATGGAGCAGGGCGGCCAGATTGCTCAGAATCTGCGCAGTCTCTATAATTTTATGCACACCCATCTGGCCAAGGCCAATTTACGCAAAGACCCTCAGATGATTCGCGAGGTCATCGCCATCCTTGAAGAACTCAATCAGGGCTGGCGGGCGATTACCGGCTAAGGCGTAATGTGTCATTTCCATCGGTTTGTCGGCAGCGCCGATGCGTCCACCCTTCAGAACCGTTTTGTGCCAAGCACAAGACGGTTTTTTAGTGGACATTTTGGTTTTCATAGCGGCAGGGGCGGCTACGGTACGTTCGAGAAAATACACCTGAAAATAGACCCGCGCATCGGTGTTTTTTAGTTGATTCAGGCGGCAATTTGACCGAATAAAAGACACCGAGTTGTTTTTCCTGAATTGATTTAAGGACGAAAACGCCATGTTAAACACAGCGGACACGCGTTTCAAACAGGAGGAATTCGAGGCCTTTTTGGATACGTTCGAGCAGGTGTTTTGCCGATTCATCTGTTATGATCAGACCCTCCGATTGACCTATGTCAGCGGTGCAATATATGGCTGGACCGGCTGTGCCCCGTCGGCCTTTATTGCCCACCAGCGGAATTGGCTGGACTGGGTCCATCCGGCCGATCG
>JAAYQH010000089.1 GCA_012519365.1 Planctomycetota bacterium
AACTTTTCTGACAACCGACTTTATCAATGGACGCCATCGGCGCCGTGTCCGCAAGATTCAGGCTATAGAAGAAGGTAAAGACCCTCGGGAAATTACGGATTAAATCATAAAAATCCATCGTTCAGGGCAGGACCCGAAGGTGGAGCGTTTACCGGAGCCGGGGGTCAGTAATCCTGTTCGGAACCGCCGAAGATCACTTTAATGGTATTAAAATTAGGGATGACCGGCATCATCGTAGGACGCGGACGAAACGCCTGGGCCCAATAAACCAGCACCCCTTTGCCCATCATATACTCACGCGGCACAACCCCCTGCCGATACCGAACGCCGTGATTGCCGCGGCCTTCGACCATCCATAAACGGCTGTCCAGACTGTTGGGCGAATTGTCCCCGCACACAAAAAACTCGTCTTTGAATAATTGGAACGGCTCACGGGCTGTCGCGCGAATCCCGGTATCCATATAATAAATATCGCGGTACAGCCCCACATCACGCACCTCCAGCCGCCCTGTACCGGTCAGGTGAACCTGCGGGACACCCTGCTGCAGCCGCCCAATCGGCAGGTCCTCATCGCCAGTCAAATCAAACGCCAGCCGCTTTTGACCCCATCGCAGCACAAGTTGGCGATCCACATTGGCAAATTCAAACCTCTCAAACACCCCGGGATAGATGCCGTCGGTCAAGACACGACGCAGTTCCACCCACCGGCCGTTTTGATATTTCAAAAATTCCATCGCCCCAAGCAACTCCACCCGGGCTGCATACAAAGCGCCGTATTTTTCCAGCACCGCCGTAATGCTGGTTTTTGCATCATCCCCTTTGACGGAGAATCGGATCATCAAATCGCTGCACATCGGCATCATCGAAAATGAACCGCTGTCGTTGTACCCGTAAGTCGCCCGAAAGCTCTCGGGACGGCCGTTATCAAACACCAGCGTATGCGCCGCCCCATCGGAGGCCTCCAGCACAAACCGAGCGGGCCGGTCCGCATCAAAGACCCATGCCGATCCCGCAGCGTTCTCAAATGGCTGCTTCCAGGACGCCTGCCGAATGCCGTCAGCACGGGAGGCCGATGCCGGTCCTGCCGGCGGCTGATACCGCTGAAGATAAACAGGCATCCACAATTCCTCCTGAACATTCAACGGCTTGCGAACGATGCGCCCGTTGATATAAATATCTCCCTCAATAATCTGGACGCTCTCGCCCGGCAGCCCGATGAGCCGTTTGATGTAATTATCCTTGGGGTTCAGCGGGTTCTTAAAGACCACCACATCCCACCGTTGCGGCTCAAAAAACTGATAAATACATTTCAGCACAAAGATCCGGTCGCCGTTAACCAGCGGCCCAATGAAATGACTCGGCTGAAGGTAACCGCAATTGGGACACTGCGGCAAATCCAGCGACAATGAATCCGACCCCGTATCAAAGGCATAGCCGCATTGCACACACCGCATCCGATAATGGTCCCCCCGCAGCGTCTCGGCCATGCTGCCGGTGGGAATTTGAAACGCCTGAATGGCAAAGGCCTGAAACACCAACGCCAAAATAAACGCCACCAGCAGCCAATCCAGCAGCGTCACCACTCCCTCAACCGATGAGTGGTGCCGTCGCTCAAAGCCAATGTCAAACGGCGACGGGCGAACCTGCTCTGTCTGTCTGACGTTCTGCGGTGTCGTGTGCTCCGTTGTCATTGACTGTTAATTTCCGCCGTAAATCACTTTCATTCCATCCGGACAGGGAATCCATCGCAGCGGCTCCTTTTTCAAACGCCACCCGCCAGGCCAATGCACAAAAAACGCCTTGCCGACCAGAAAATCCCGCGGCACGATTCCCTCCCGATAGTTCCGCCCATTGTTGCCCCTGCCCGGCTTGTCCCACAAGCGAGAATCAAAACTGTAAGGACTGTTGTCGCCGCACACAAAAAACTCATCCGGCCCAAGGGTCAACGGCTCGGCCTCGGTCGCACGTCGGATATTATCCGTAATATAATGAATATCGCGGAACACCCCGATATGGTCAAGCCAAACCTTGCCGACCCCGGCCAATTCTACCTCCGGCGGGATATCGCGATGCGTCCCGGCCGCGTCCGGCTCCACACCCAGATCAAAATGCAAATCAAATGCCCCGTACTCCAGCCGCAGCAGATGATCGGCGTTGGCAAAGCGAAACAACACCGGCCCCTCGGCCGCATCGCATTTGCCCTCGGCCAACACCTCCGTCGTGCCGTCAGGATGGATGCGAATAATCTCCGCCCGACCGTCGGCGTAAATCCACCCCTCATAGCCGATGCCATACTTGCCCAGATGAGCCCCAAACGCCGAGTCATCCCCGATCCGGACATAGCATCGCACCATCAGATCACTGCACACCGGCATCAACGGATATTTGTCAGGCTCATCATAGGCATAAGTCGCCCGGAAATCATTGCCGATATGGGGATTGTACCTGACCCGATGAACCGTCCCGTCATCGGCATTCAGGGCAAACACCGACAAATGATTCGTCTGAAGCTCCCAGCGGCTTTGCGGCCGATTTTCAAAGGGCTGCCGCCAGGCGTGCCCGTTAAAACGTGGCTCTTCGGGACGAATCGGACGAAAATCATTGTCGTATATCGGCATCCACAGTTCATCTTGCACCGCCGCCGGTTTTCGCTGGATGTGCCCGTCAATATAGACATCGCCGTCGATAAGTTGAACCGTCTGGCCGGGGCCGGCAATCAGCCGCTTGATATAATTGATTTTTGGCTCAAGGGGATTTTTGAACACTACCACATCCCACCGTTTCGGCTCAAAAAACTGATATATGCACTTCAGCACAAAGATCTGATCACCCTTGTACACGGTGTGCAGCTGACCCGGAAGCACCCGTTCGCCCTGACGCACATATGCCTTACCGCCGGAAATCTGAATCTGCGGCTCAAGATAACCGCAACTGGGGCAACGCGGCGGCGTGGGCAATAGCGGCAATTGGTCGCGCGGCGTCACATTCTCGCCCGCCCGATACACATCCTGTCGAAAATCGTAGTCAAACCGATACCCGCACTGCCGACAGCGAAGCCGAAAATGAGCACCCCGAAGGGTCTCGGCCATACTGCCGGTCGGAATCCGATACACCTGCATAATAAAAAAAATAAACACAAGCGTCCCGGCAAAGGCCGTGATCAACCATTCCAGGGTATGATAAAAGCTGTCCGCTTTGGCGTTGCCGCTGAGTATCCGGCTCTCTGTGTCCGTTTTTTTATGCACTGTCTGGCTCCGGAAATTAGAAAAAGCCCTATTATGGGAAAAACCCACACCCAGGTCAAGCATTACTTTTTACAAATATATACACTCCGATATGTCCTGATAAAAAATCTTGTGGTCTCTATCAAAATCAGCCAAAAAAAGAATTGCCGTTTCGAAGTCTTTTGTGTATAGTGATTTGTGGTTGGCTTTTTGGTGGCTTTTGCCGCCCCCGGCCGCCTTTTGCAGCGATAGCACAGGTCTTTCACTTTTCATTTTAAGAGGGTAAGCAATGGCAACCGTCACAAAGAAAGAACTTATCGACCGTATTGCCGAGTCCACTCAAGCAAAACGGGTCGTCGTCAAACGGATTATTCAGTCGTTTTTGGATGAGATCATTTCGGAGTTGGCAGCAGATAACCGACTTGAATTTCGCGATTTCGGGGTCTTTGAAACCCGCTCCCGAAACGCACGGGTGGCCCAGAATCCCCGCACGCTCGAACGGGTCAAAGTTCCCTCAAAACGCAGTGTGAAATTTAAAATGGGACGGCTGATGAAAGAAAAACTCTCCGAGGTCTCGCCTGTCTCCGAACAGGCCTGACCGACAGTCTGTGCCAGGGCCCGGGATTCCGGTTGACAGCGGGAAAAAAACGCGCTACAATTCATACCGATAGGTTTGAGTTGCACTGAGCGAAGGTAAGTGAAGATGAGTACAGGTAAAGTAAAGTGGTACGATACGAAAAAAGGCTATGGCTTCATAGCCGAGGAAAACGGTGCCGACATCTTTGTCCATTACACCAGTTTTTCCGATCCGTCTCTGCGAGCGCTCACCGAGGGGCAGGTAGTGACCTTTGAGGTCGTTCAGGGTGAAAAGGGGCCCCGAGCGCAAAATCTGAGTATCAAAGCGAACTGATCGCTTTTCGACCCTTTAGACGGCAAGATCGCCGGGGGGTTACACTCAGCGCAGCAGTACACTAAACAGAGTCATCCGCCGGCAAGCGGCGGCGATGCCGGCGGAAAGAAGGGGCGATGCAGCAACGTGTTGGGAATGTAAAACAATGCAAACAGCCCAAATCCATAGCGGCTTGGAGTGCCATGTCCTTGTGCTGAACAAGCATTATATGGCCCTGCGCATTATCGGCGCACGCCGGGCGTTTTCGCTGTTGTGTCGGGAACAGGCCGAAGTCATCGCCTGCGAAGAAGGCACCTATGCCAATTATGATTTTCGGACTTGGCAGCAGGTCAGTCAGGCCGAACGCTCCTTTGAGGCCCACAAATACGATTGGGTCTCCACGGTGCATTTGGACATCGCCGTGCCCCGCATCATCCGCCTGTTGTTTTATGACCGCCTGCCGCGTCAGTCCGTCAAGTTCAACCGGCGCAATATCTTTGCGCGGGACGGCAGTCGCTGTCAATATTGCGGCAAAAAATTCCCCACCTCCGAGCTGTCGCTCGATCATGTCGTGCCGCGTACCCTCGGGGGCAAAAGCACCTGGACCAATATCGTGTGCGCCTGTACCGCCTGCAATGTAAAAAAAGGCGGCAGAACCCCCGAACAGGCCCATATGAAACTCATCCAAAAACCCGAAAAACCCAAACGCAACCCCATAATCGGCCTGCATCTCAGCGCCGACCGATACAAAAGCTGGAAACAATTCCTCGACCATGCCTACTGGTCCGTAGAATTGACCTAACCCCAATCCCGACCGCCCCATTGTCATTCCGAGCGCCCCATTGTCATTCCGAGCGCAGCGAGGAATCTATTAAAACTCCATCCCGCGTTGTCATTCTTCACCCCCAAACAACGTGGCCGCACCCGTCATTCCGAACCCCCGAGCGTAGCAAGGGGGTGAGGAATCTATTGTTTCACCAAAATTCGACCTTTAACATTGAGGGGGGATGGAATTTTACTTAAATAAACAGGCCCCTCGTCGGCCGTTGGCCTCCTCGGGGTGACAGGATAGCTAAGCGTCCCTCGGGGTGACGGTGTGGGGAAACGCTCGGCGGCGAGAACGTACAATATCTTTCGCACTTTAAAAAGTAGATAAAAAGAGTCCTTTCTTTGGTCGATGGTAGATGAGCAATTAAACACCATACTAACCCAAGAAAGGACAGAGTTATGCAGAACAGTGATTCGGCACAATCGGACAAAGACTTGAGGAATGTGATTAAAATTAATGAGGCCCAGATCCAGGACCACCTCGGCGAGATGG
>JAAYQH010000090.1 GCA_012519365.1 Planctomycetota bacterium
AACCCGTCTTTCAATTGGCTGTCGTTGATGCTGTGGCCGCCGATGACAGCCGCCCCGGCCTCTTGCATTTTGTCAATGCCGCCGCAAAGAATGCGGGTCATCACGGCATCCGGCACCTGTCGCACGGGAAAGCCGATGATCGACAGGGCCGTCAGCGGTGTGCCGCCCATCGCATAGATATCGCTGACAGAATTGGCCGCGGCAACCTGGCCGAACACATAGGGGTCATCCACCGACGGCGTGAATACATCGACCGTCTGTACCAGACAGGTGCCGTTCGGCAGTTCATAGACGCCTGCATCATCTCCGGCGGTCGACCCGATCAGCACACGCGGATCGACCGGCTCGGGCAGGTCTTTAAGCACTTCTTTCAGAAAAGCCTGGTCAATCTTGGAGGCACAGCCGGCTTTTTCGACAAGCCGTGTCAGTGCGACCGGGCCGGTGGGTTCGTCAAGGCGTTCGCCGGCACACAGACAGACGTTATGGGTTTTGAACAGATCGCACGGGCACGGCTGTTTGGGATCGCAGACACAGTGCCCCAGTTTCATTGACCGCTGCATGACGCGTTTTCGTTGGTCCATAAGAAGCCTCACTTTTTGTTCGTTGCGGATGGATTGAATGCTGCGGTATTTCGTCTGGCCGCCAGAATCGCTGCGCCAAGGGCGCCGGTAAACTGCGGCCGTTTGCACACGGTTACCGCTCGGCCAAGAGCCGCTTGGAGGGCCTGTTGCATTCCCGAAACCAGCGCCGCGCCGCCGGTCAAATAGACCGGGTCGTGGACGAGATTGCCGCCCATGGCCGCCAGACGGCGTGCCAGGGCGTTTTGCACGCCGGCGATAATGTTTTCGCGCCAGTGGCCCTGGGCAAGCAGGCCGATGATTTCGGTCTCGGCAAACACCACGCAGATACTGCTGATGGTCGCCGGGGCGTCGCTGCGTCGGGCATAGTCGCCCAGTTTGTCCAGTGGCACCTCCAATCGCCTAGCGACCACTTCCAGAAAGTGTCCTGTGCCGGCGGCGCAGCGGTCGTTCATGACAAAATCCCGGACTTTGCCCTCTTCGTCAAGACGGATGAGTTTGCTGTCCTGGCCGCCGATGTCAATGACGGTGGCCGCTTGCGGATGCAGATGGGCCGTACCGACGGCATGGCAGGTGATCTCAGTGATGGTTGTATTGCTGATGTCCACCAGCCCCCGTCCATAGCCGGTCGCGGCCACGGCGGTGACCTGTCGGCGTTCGATTCCTGCTTCGTTCAAAAGCCTCTCAAACAGCCATCGCGCGCGGTCTTGTTGGTTCGTACTTTGATCGCATAAACGAGTTGCTAAAATCGTTTGCGTTCGGCTGTCCCACAGCAGAACCTTGAGGGTGCGCGAACCGGCGTCAATGCCAGCGGTAATCATGTCTGCCTCCTCCTTATACGGGCGGTTTCCATTAAAGCGTCCAGGCGTGTCCTCAGCGAGGCTTCATAGGGATCGATCAGCGTTGGAATTTCAATATCCACAACCGGACAGTCGGTGTGTTTTCGGATAAAGTCAGCAATCAGCAGCCCCTCCGTCGCGCAGTGGCTGGCGCCGGGAATGCGGCACAGCACAACGGCTTCGGCACCGACAGTTTTGATCTGGTGCAGGATGGTTTCGGCACGCTGGCGGGCAGGGCCGATCATCGGGTCGGACAGGACGGCTTTGGCCAGTCCGTCAAACGGAGCGTCGCATGGGTCGATGGGCCTCAGAGCGTGCGGGGACATAAAGTCTGCGCCGCACAGTCGTCCGCCGCACTGTTCGAGCAGATTCAGTGCGGCTACATCCGCCGGCGGATTGACCCAATAAACGCGGACTGCATCCGCCGGCAAAACAGCCATGTTGTTTTGAAGTCGGCGGCAAACCTCTGCCAGCAGGTCAGTCAGCACCCTCTCGGTTTCGTCCGGATCCGAGCAGAAGTGAATCGCCAGCATCTCGGCCAGCATCATTTCCAGTGCCGGCAAAGGACAGCGCGGCGCAGTGAATACGTGCGATTGCAGCGTTTGCAGGCAGCGGCGAATGCGGTTGGTTTTTTGGAGGATCGCCGCGAGGCGTTCCTGCTTTAGCGGTTGTCCGGCGATGGTTTCGAGATGGTCGGCCAGTCGCTTCAGCTCGTTGCGAACCTGCGCAAATTGGGTGTGCGGCGCAGTCTGACCGTTGGGCAGCGGGACGGCCGGTTCGTCGTTCTCAGGCCGACGTCGATGGGGCATTTCCCACCAGAAGATGTCATAGCCGAGACTCTCAAGGCGTGCGGCAGCAATGGCAAAATCGTCGCAGGTTGCGCCCAGGCCGCACACAAGGGCATCGGGCAGCGGAAAATGACGGCCGTTGACAAACGCCCCGACCATGGCCCGCACCGGGCAAAAGGAAGCATCCAGGCCGTATCGGTCAGCCAGGTCGAACAGCCCGTCTTGCTGCTGCTTGAAGCACGGAATCCACCAGGCTGCGTCGGGGTAAAACGCCGCCAAATTGTCAAACGCGTAGGCGATGATTGGCGTGGTGCCGAGGTCTTTCATTGTGCCGATGATTTTGCTGCCGTGCTCTTGCCGCAGTCGCAGGCGATCATCTTCGCTGAGAACAAGATTCCACAATCCCAGTGCCGCCGGGGAGTTGTCAAAACGCAGCCGGCCAAGCCGCCTGTCGCCGGCCTTGAAATGTCGCTGTAGCGGGCCGCCGTAAAAACGCTCCTGCAGCCCCGCGCGGCACAGGTCGTCGTAACGTGGTTGCCACTGGTCAAGGGTCAATTGTTTCGGTTGGCTGTTCATCGTCCGCATTGCTCCAGCAAGGCCTCCACACGGGACAGCGAGGCGGTTGACAACCGGCCGTTCTGGTTAGTTTCTATGGCGACCAGCGGC
>JAAYQH010000091.1 GCA_012519365.1 Planctomycetota bacterium
CAACATCAACGCCGCCCTTAGCGCCGCCCAGGGGCGCGATGTCCGCTGCATCATTGCCAATCAACAGGAAGGTACCCGGCTTGCCCACGCCTTGGCTGACCGGCTTGAGGCGCCGGCAGCGGTGTTCAGCAATTTCCCGCACAGCCCAGCCTTCACCGACGCCGTACCGGCCTTTGATGAACTGGTCCGCAACAATCTGGCCCGACTGGCTGAGGCGCTCCAATGAACGGGGGGGTCTCGATCAGCTTGTCGAATGTGAGCATGACGCGATCGGGTCGGCGAGTCCTCGACATCGACCGGTTGAGCATAGACACCGGGCAAATGATCAATCTAATCGGCCCCAACGGCGCCGGCAAAACAACGCTGCTGAACGTCTGCTGCGGACTGACGCGACCGGATACGGGCGTTGTCCGATTCGACGGCATCGCCTTAAATACGCTCAGCGCCTGGGGCAAATGCCGCCTGCGCAAACGCATCGGCTATATTCCTCAACGCACAGACTACAACGCCGATCTGCCATTTACGGTACGCGAAGTGGCGGTGATGGGACGAGCGGCACGCAAGCCGTTGGGGGTGCCGCTGAGGCGTGCCGATTTTGCCGTCACCGACCAGTGGCTGGAAACGCTGGGCATCGCCGACCGTCGCGATCAGACATTCCGAAGCCTGTCCGGCGGCCAGCAACAAAAAGTCCTCATCGCCCGTGCAATGGCACAACAGCCGCACTTGCTGATTCTCGACGAACCGGTCGCCAATCTGGATTTGAACTGGAAATTCCAAATCATCGATTTGATCAGCGCCCTTCATCGTCAACTGAACTTAACCGTGATTCTTGTCTCGCACGAACTCCAGTCGCTGCCGCTAAATGCCGACCGAACCATCGTGCTGCACAACGGCCGCATCGCCGCAGACGGCCCAACGCCGGTGACCCTGACCTCACCTGCCGTGGAGCAGGTTTATCAGGCCCGTGTTACCCTCGTCCAAGCCGACTTGCGGCCGTATCTCTATTGTCGGCCGTTAACGGAGGACAGAAGTCAGAAGAACTAAGA
The DNA here is from genome assembly GCA_012519365.1 of Planctomycetota bacterium. Classification (GTDB taxonomy): domain Bacteria; phylum Planctomycetota; class Phycisphaerae; order Sedimentisphaerales; family Anaerohalosphaeraceae; genus T3Sed10-213. The sequence continues at coordinate 1,047 of JAAYQH010000091.1, forward strand.
CCCAACAACTGAGAACAAATCGCAAAGAAAAAAAATGGACGCTTTTTTTTATCCGGTTCTGCTGGCCGGGGCGATTTCCGGTGCGGCCTCGGCATTTTTGGGCGTGTATATCGTCGGGATGCGAATGCCGTTTATCGGCACGTGTATCGCACACGCTGCGATGGCCGGGACGATTTTCGCCGTGCTGATTGGAGCCAATCCGCTGGTGGGAGCGGTGAGCCTGTCGATCCTAACTGCGCTGTCGCTGACGACCCTCCACCCGCACACCGCGCGCGTGGATACCAACGTGGGACTGGCGATTGTCTTTTCGCTGATGCTGGGATTGACGTTTCTGGGGATGGGACTGGCCGAAGAAGGACGGGGGCACATGCTCGCGATGCTGTGGGGCAGCATTCTGTTCGTTCGCAAAAGCACCGTCATTGCTATTACCATTCTGGCGGCAGCGCTGGCGGTCTTTGCGATCGTGTTCAACAAGGAACTCAAGGCCCTGCTGTTTAGCCGTTCCCTCGCCGCAGCCACCGGCATCCATGAACAATTTGTCTATGGGTGCTTTTTGGTCTTGTGCGGCTTGACG
>JAAYQH010000092.1 GCA_012519365.1 Planctomycetota bacterium
CGGGTCTTTTTGAAAACACATCTGCCTCGGATGCTCGCGGCAAGCCCAGTATTTTGATTATTCTGGCGGATGACGCAACCTATAATGATTTTCCATTATATGGGGGAACCAACGTCAAAACACCGCGAATTGACGAATTCGCCCGACAGGGAAAGACGTTTTCCAGGGCCTATCTTGCGATGGCGATGTGCCAACCGTGCCGAACGGAACTGTATTCAGGCCTGTATCCCATGCGAAGCGGGACGTGTTGGAATCATTGTTCTTCATTACCGCAAACGAAAAGCATGTGCCACTATTTAGGCGATTTAGGCTATCGTGTCGGACTGGCCGGAAAACGGGATGCGACTCCCCAACGGTGTTTTCCGTTTGACAAGGTAGAAGGGTTTGAAGACAACTGCGTGGCGACGACCGCCGATTACAACTGCGACGGGATTCGCCGCTACATGCAAGCCGATAATAGCCAGCCGTTTTGTCTTGTTGTGGGGTTGGTTGTTCCGCATGTGCCGTGGACAGTGGGAGATTCGGGACATTTTCGTCCTCAAGAGATCAGCCTCCCAGCCGATTTCGTGGACACGCCGCCGACTCGGCGGGACTTTGCAGCCTATCTGGCGGAAATTGAGGTGCTTGACAAAAAAGTAGGCGACATTCTGGACACCCTCGAACAGACAGGCCATGCAAACGACACACTGGTCATTTTCTCCACCGAGCAGGGCGCTCAGTTTCCCGGCTGCAAATGGACGAATTATGAGTCCGGGGTCCACAGCGGCGTTGTGGTACGCTGGCCGGGGCGGGTTAAGCCCGCTGCCCGCACGGACGCAATGATTCAATATGCCGATATCCTGCCCACGCTCATTGAGGCAGCCGGCGGCCAGGTTGCCCCCGACGCATTTGATGGAACCAGTTTTTTGGACGTTTTATTGGACAAAACCGATACGCACCGGCAGTACACGTATGCGATGCACAATAATGTGCCGGAAGGTTCGCCCTATCCCATCCGTTCGGTTTGCGATGGCCGCTATCGTTATATCCGCAATCTTTTGCCGGATGAGCTGCATATCCAAAAATACATTATGGGCATAAACCACACGCATTATTGGCAATCGTGGCTGTTGGCTGCCGGCGAAAACGAGAAAGCCTACCACATTGTCAAACGGTATATGAAGCGTCCGCCCGAGGAACTTTACGATGTCAGCCGGGATCCCTACTCGCTGGAAAATTTGGCGGATGACGCACGCTATGCCAAGATCAAAAAAGAGTTATCCGACGAATTGGACCGGTGGATGAAAGAACAAAATGACCCAGGCGCTGCCCTGGACACACCTGAACGGCTGGCTCAATCGCGTCAAGCGGCCCGCACTAATTGAACAGGTAAAAAACGATTTCTGCTGCAAGGATAAGGAAATATAAAGATGCTCAGACGATTTTTGATGTCTTTGGCAATAGGGACAGGCTTGCTGTCACTGTCATCGGACGGGCAAACGGTGCTGTTCAGCGATAGTTTTGACCGCCCGGACAATACCGATATCAGTGCCGTGAAGGAAGGGATGAGCGGACAACTGGCCCCGCTGAGTTATGTGGAAGCCTTTGAAGGCTCCGGTCAGCCGAGTTCGATTCAAATCACTTCCGGCCGGCTGCACATGGCCGTCGGCCCGGGGATGTCCAACGTTTTTGTGGATTATAATTTTTCCGGCCAGACCTTCGGCACAGCCAACGGATTTGCCGTTTCGCTGGACATCGTCGAGATCAACAGTGCCGCATCGGATGCGGCCAATCGCTTTGTCGGCTTCGGCCTTGGAATGACCCGTGAGCAAGCCGTAACCGCTGGCGATATCAATGACAGTGCCACCACCTATCGCGGGGGAAGCTCTGCCGAGGGAGTCTGCGATTATTTTGTGGATGTGGCCCTGGACGGCCATCTTCGCGTGTGGCAGTGCGGCACACTGATGCGAACAGTCGCTCTCGGCACTGGGGCCGGTACACTCAGCGTGGTGTTTGTGCCGAGCGGCTTTGAGGCGGGCAGTGAGGTCACGGCCACGGCGTTTTTTGATGGCGTTCAGGTGGATCGCCGGTCGTTTTGCTGGAGCCAAAGTCAGGCCAATTATATCGGCCTGAGTGCCCGGGCAAGCAATTATGCGGCGGTGGATAATCTGACCATCCGAACCGTTACGCAGGTGCCGCCGTCGTTGGAAGTGACCCAAACAGACGGTCAAACGCTTGTTCAGGAAGGCGGCTTGACGGATCAGATTGTTTTGACACTTACCGCCGACCCGCAGGTTTTTCCGCTGACGGTGGATATTGAGGATGTACTGGATCCCAACCAGGTCACGGTTTGGCCCGATCGCGTTGTGTTTAACCCAACCGACTGGCATGCCCCGCGACCTATAACGGTCACAGCGATCGATGATGATGCGATGGAGCGGGCAATTCACGATACGATGTTGCGATTGAGCCTTGTCGCGCAGCCCGATTCGCCGTATGATGGATACCCGGAGATAACCGTGCCGGTTCAGATTATGGATAACGATTGCGGCTCATGGGGCTTCAATCCGGCGGACTTTAATCTGGACTGCCAGGTAAATCTCGAAGATTTTTACTATTTTGTTCAGGAATGGATTGCGTGTTCGATGCCGGATCCGCGGTGTCAGGACTTTCGCTATTAGGAGCAAAACTGACAGCCCAAACGGGAGAGCAGAATGAAGATGAATCGACGGACTTTTCTCAAGCAAAGTTGTCTTGGTGCAGGTGTGCTGGCCTTGTCGCCGTTATCCTCGTCGTTGTTTGCTGCCGGCTCGGACAGCCGACCGAATCTGCTGATTGTGATGGCCGACCAGCTCGGCCTGAATCATTGCGGCTATGCCGATTACTGGAACGGCCGGGATTATCTCGGTGCGGGCAATGCGATAACACCCAACCTGGATGCCTTTGCCCGCCAAAGCGCCAATTTCCGCAATGCCGTTGCCAATACGCCGGTCTGTTCGGCTTTTCGAGCCTCGCTGATGACGGGGAAATATACCACCAGCCACGGCATGGTGATCAATGAACTGCGACTCAATCCTTATCAGGAGTGTCTGGGTCATGTCCTGACACGGGGCGGCTACGAGACCGCCTACATCGGCAAATGGCATCTCTATGCCAACCGCCTGGGGGACCACTATAATCCGGACAATTCGTTTGTGCCCCGCGGCGTCCATCGGCTGGGCTTTAACGGCTTTTGGGCGGCGTTTAACTTTCACCACGACTATTACAACACCTATTATCATACCGAATCGAAAGAAAAAAACTTCTGGACCGAGGGTGTCTATGAACCGGACGGTCAGACCGATCTTGCCATGGATTGGCTGCGCTGTCGTGCGCAGCGGTCTTCCCGTCCGTTTGCAATGGTACTGTCATGGGGGACACCGCACGACCCGTGGAATGAGGGTAATGTGCCGGCTGAGTACCGGGCAAAATTTGCCGACGCCGTGCTTCCGCATCCGCCCAATTACAAACCCGTCAACGATCCGTACGCCGATGGCTGGGCCAGATTGTCCGACAACGAACGAGCCCGGCTGGAGGCCTGGCGGCGAAACTATTATGCTATGACGACCAATCTTGACTGGAATTTCGGACGGCTGATGAAGTATCTGGACGAAAGCGGACTGGCAGGCAACACGGTCGTGGTCTTTACCTCCGATCACGGCGAGATGTTCGGCGCGCACGGCCGTCGTGCCAAGAATATCTTCTACGAAGAAGCTGCCCGCATTCCCTTCTTAATCCGCTGGCCCGGCCATATCCCCTCTGACCGCCAGGTGGATACCTGTTTCTCAACGGTTGATATCTCTCCGACGGTGCTGGGGTTGATGGGGTTGCCGATACCGTCTCGGTTTGAGGGAATGGACCTGTCGCATGCGGCCCTCGGTCGGGATGGTGACGAGCCGGATTACGCCTTTCTGCAAGGCACCGGTGCCACCGCCAATTGGGATACCGGCCATGAATGGCGAGCTATTCGGACTGCACGTTATACCTACGCCAAGTTCAGAATCCCGCGAGACGGCGCCGATCAGGAATTGCTGTTTGACAACGTGGCCGACCCCTATCAGATGACCAATTTGATGTCGGATGAACAACATCAGGCCGTTGTTCAGGACTGCCGCAAAAAACTGGCCGAGAAGATGCAATCCCTTAGCGACACTTTTGAGGCCTCCACCTACTACCGCGACCACTGGACCGACGGCGACCGCAATATCCTCCGCGGTGCCAGGGGCTAAACAGGCCAGTTCGCCGAATACACAAAATCACTGTCGGGATGTCCCAATTGTCGGCAAATCCCGACAGTGCTCTGCGCCGCGGGGATATCGCACTCCCGACCGACCCTTACGTCTTATCGGTACAGTGCGGTACTGCCGGGGCGTTATCGCTTGCCCTGCCTCCTGTCTTGCAGCACAATAGAAGCCCCCAGCCGCAGTGCAATCCTCTGTCGTTTTACCGCAATTTACCGAAATTCGCTTGCTTTTGCCGCCGGGTTTTGTATTAGTAGAGTCCGGATTGTGCGGCATCGTGTCGTGCAGGCAGAAAGTCGAGATCCCAAAGGCCGTTCCGTTGCCAAGACAACGGCAAAAGTCGCTGTTTTAATCCGTTAATCCTGTTTGGCTGGGCTTGAGGTATGCCGTCTATGGATAATCTGGTAATCCCGACCATTTTGTCGTATCTGTTTGCGATCGGGTCGTTTCTGCTGGCCGTCATATTGATCGCGCATATCCTGCTTCAAAAGCATTCTCCTTCAGGAACGATTGCCTGGCTGTTGGTCATTGTGCTGGTGCCTTATGCGGGGGTACCGCTGTACCTGTTGTTCGGCGGGCGCAAACTTAAACGCTGGGCGGAAAAAAAGGCACGACTGGGCTTGGATACTTCCAGGGCCATCTCGATCGATCAAACCTCCGTGATTGACCGGCTGCTGCGGTCCTACCACCTGCCCGGTGCAGAAGACGGGCATTGCCTTTCGCTGTGCACGACCGCAGAGCAGCGTTTTGCCGCACTGGAGCAACTTATTGACGGGGCCCGTCAGAGCATCCACATCTCCACATTTATCTTCCGCCCCGACCAGAGCGGTCAAGTGATCATCGATAAATTGGCCAAAAAGGCCGCTGAAGGCGTTTCCGTGCGAGTTCTGATGGACGGCGTCGGTTCGCTGCATACCCGCCCGAAGCATCTTAAGAAAATTACCGACGCCGGCGGCAAGATTGCCTGGTTTTTGCCGGTATTGCATCACCCGTTTCGGGGACGCAGCAACCTGCGCAACCACCGCAAGATCTACATTGCCGACTATAAGACTGTCATTGGCGGCGGGGCCAACATCGGCGACGAATACATCGGTCCGCCTGCTTTGTCCCAACACTGGCAGGATCTGGCCTTTGTACTGCAAGGCCCCACTGTGCGTCACTGGGAGGAAGTTTTCTGTCGCGATTGGGAATTTGCCAGCGGCGAAACCCCCTCGCTGCCGCCGGAAGATAACCGCCGTCCCGAACCGTCTGGCCAGGCAGTGGTGCAGTTTGTTCCCTCCGGGCCGGATATTGAAGGCGATCCGCTATATGATGCGATCTTAACAATGATTTATGCCGCACGTCAGCGGCTGTGGGTGGTGACGCCGTATTTTGTGCCGGATGAGCCGCTTTGTCAGGCCCTGGTCCTGGCCGCTCGGCGGGGTGTGGATGTGCGAATCTTGCTGCCGAAGCATTCCAACCACCTTCTGCCGGACATTGTTCGCGGCAATTGGCTTCGCGATATCCAGCAGGCCGGCGGCCTGATCTTGTTTTATACCCGGGGGATGATGCACGCCAAGGCCTTGTTGATGGATGACGAAGCGGCGATCTTGGGGTCTGCGAATATGGATATCCGGAGTCTTTTTTTTAATTATGAATCTGCAATGTTTGTGTACAGTCGCGAGCAAATCAACCACACCGCCCAGTGGATTGAACAGCTGGCCGCCCATTGCCAATGCGGCATCGGACAGGTCGGCTTGGTCCGCCGTTTGGCCGAGGGTGTTGTCCGTCTGGCCGCACCGCTGCTGTAAGGGCTCTCTGGACCAAAGAGGGAAAACCACCGGCCAAAATAAAAATTAGCCGGTAATACGCTTTTCGGTGTTGACATCTCCGATTTTTCACACTATATTCGATTTCCTTTAATCATTGCGTGAGAACATCGGGACACACGTCAGGGCCTGTGTGAGGCCAGGCGAAACGGTTGTATAAAACGAATAAGGATAAACACAGTCTAAACTTAGGAGACGTTGAAAATGGCTAAGGCGAAGGCTAAGGCAAAAACAACCAAAAAAGCGGCAACCCAAAAGAAAACTGTCGCAAAGAAACCGGCGAAGATGGTCTATTTCTTTGGCGGAGGCAAGGCCGACGGCAACGCCCAGATGAAGGAATTGCTGGGCGGCAAGGGTGCCAACCTGGCAGAAATGGCTTCGCTTGGTGTGCCGGTTCCTCCAGGCTTTACGATCACCACCGAAGTATGCACCTACTACTACGCCAACAACCGAAAGTATCCGCCGGGTCTGAAGGAAGAAGTGCAAAAAGCTCTGGCCAAGGTGGAGCGGATTATGGGCAAAAAGTTCGGCGACCCGAAAAACCCGCTTCTGGTCAGTGTGCGTTCCGGTGCTCGCTCGTCGATGCCCGGCATGATGGAGACCGTGTTGAACGTTGGTCTGACCAGCAAGACCATTCCCGGCATGATCGAGCAAACCGGCAATGAACGCTTTGTGTATGACGCCTACCGTCGTCTGATTATGATGTACTCAGACGTTGTGATGGAAAAGGCCGAAGGCATCGAACCCGAAGATGATCAGGGCATTCGACGTCAGCTCGAAAAGCTGATGGACGAGATGAAAAAACGCAAAGGCTATCTCAACGATGTGGATTTGACCGCAGAGGACCTCAAAGAGTTGTGCGAACAATTCAAGGCCAAAGTCAAAGAAGTCCTCGGCAAACCTTTCCCTGATGACGCGATGGAGCAACTGTGGGGCGCGATCCATGCGGTGTTCGCCTCGTGGAACGGCAAGCGTGCTGTCAGCTATCGTCGCATCGAAGGCATCCCGGATGAATGGGGCACAGCGGTCAACGTTCAGGTGATGGTCTTTGGCAATATGGGTGAAGACAGCGCCACGGGTGTGGCCTTTTCGCGCAACCCCGGCAACGGCGAAAATAAATTCTACGGCGAGTATCTGGTCAACGCCCAGGGGGAAGATGTGGTGGCCGGCATTCGCACACCGGCTCCGATCAACAAAGAATCGCAATCCGAACACAATAAGCATCTGACGACCCTCGAAAAAGGCATGCCCAAACTGTACAAGCAGTTGGTGGCCATCAAGAACAAACTCGAAAAGCACTACCGCGATATGCAGGACATCGAGTTTACCATCGAAAAAGGGCGGTTGTGGATGCTGCAGTGCCGTGTAGGCAAGCGGAACGGCCCGGCGGCGGTACGGATGGCGGTCGACATGGTCAAGGAACGGCTGATCACCCCGGCAATCGCTGTAACCCGTGTTACGCCTTCGCAATTGGATGAATTGCTGCATCCGATTATTGACCCCGTGGCTGAAAAAGAGCATCCCGTTCTGGCTACCGGTCTTCCGGCCGGTCCCGGCGGGGCATGTGGACAAATCGTATTTACGGCCACCGATGCCGTTAAATGGGCCGCTGAAGGCAAGAAAGTTATTCTGGTCCGCGAAGAAACCAACCCTGAAGACGTTGAAGGCATGCGCGCCGCCGAGGCGATTTTGACTGCACGCGGCGGAATGACCAGCCATGCCGCACTCGTTGCTCGCGGCTGGGGTAAATGCTGCGTCGTCGGCTGCGGTGACCTGCACATCGATTACCGAAAAAAGCAGGCCCGTGTCCATGACACCATCCTGAACGAAGGCGACTGGATCACCCTCAACGGCACCAAGGGCACCGTCTATGTCGGGCAGCTTCCGATGATGGATCCCGGCGAGGAAAACAAAGTGCTGATGGACTTCCTGAAGATTTGCGACAAATGCCGCACGCTGGGCATTCGCACCAACGCTGACACACCCGAAGACGCTGCCAAGGCCAAATCCTTTGGCGCCGAAGGCATCGGTCTGTTCCGCACGGAACATATGTTCTATGGCGAAGACAGCGATGAACCGCTGTTCTATCTGCGCAAGATGATCCTGTCCAAGACCACCGAGGAACGCCGCCAGGCGCTCGACAAACTTGAACCGTATGTCAAGAAGGCCATCAAGGGCACCCTTGCAGAAATGGACGGCATGCCGGTAGTCATTCGTCTGCTCGATCCGCCGCTGCATGAGTTTGTCCCGCATGATGAGGCCAAGCAGAAAGAACTGGCCAAGTCGCTGAACGTCGATATGGCCGAGTTGGTCAAACGGTTTGAGAGTCTCGATGAGGTCAACCCGATGATGGGACATCGCGGCGTGCGTTTGGGCGTAACCTATCCGGAGATTACCGAAATGCAGGTACGGGCGATTTATGAGGCCGCTGCTGAACTGAGCAAGGCGGGCAAAAAGCCCTATCCGGAAATTATGATTCCGGTAACCTGCGATGTCAACGAGCTCAAGGACCAGCAGGTTATCATCGATCGCGTTTATAAGGAAGTGCTCGCGAAGCATAACCTGCGCAGACTCAAGACCATGACCGGTACGATGATTGAGATTCCACGTGCTACGCTGCTGGCGGGACAATTCGCTGAAGTCGCTTCATTCTTCAGCTTCGGCACCAACGATCTGACGCAGATGACGTTTGGCTTCAGCCGCGACGATGCGGGCGGCTTCCTGCCGGCTTATATCAACAAGGGCATTCTCCCCGGCGACCCATTCCAGAGCATCGACGAGAAGGGTGTGGGTGAGTTGATCCGCATTGGTATCGAACGCGGACGCGCGACCAATCCGAACCTTGAAATCGGTATCTGCGGCGAGCACGGCGGCGACCCGGCCAGTGTGGAGTTCTGCTTCCTGGCAGGGATGGATTATGTCAGTTGTTCACCGTTCCGTGTACCGATCGCCCGCTTGGCCGCTGCTCAGGCCGCCGTCAAGCACGGTCGGGTCAAAACCACCGGCGCGAAAAAGACCACAAAGAAGAAATAATCGCTTTGTTGGGATTATAAATCACCTGCAGGGTGCGACGGTTCTTCCGCCGCACCCTTTTTTGTCTCTGTGAAGCCGAATCCGTTCGGTTTACCCCACGTTCCGAAGGTGACGTCTACGGCGGCAGATAAGTAAGCGATTGACACTTCTGAGAAAAGAAAGTGTTCGGTAAGTCGCAATAGAGGCAAGAGTACATCTTTTACTGAGTTGCAAAAAAGGCCGCAATATAGCAATCGCGGCCGAAAAGTGTGTTATGGGGTATGCATGCCCGTAATATCAGTTCTCCCGTACCAGCACATCAAGGGTCCGTGTCCCCCATTTTTGGGCCACGGCATGGGCGTTGAAAAACACATCAAGCCGATCGCCTTTGATGACCCGTCCGCGGTCCATAACCTTGACGGGCTGATTGTCATTGTACCCCGGCACGATCATTTCCGTGCCGAAACGGTACTTTTTATCTGCCGCAACGAACACATCACCCCATTGGATTCGGTGATTACAGGCGGTAACGCCGTCTGAAAACTTTCCGCAGCATTTGGAACACGGGCAATAGGCTGTGACCCGCATCCTGACCACCCGCCATCGTTGGTCGTTATTCACCACCGCATAGGCGCTGTCTGTGTCCTCCTCGGCCAGCAACACCAGTAGCCGTTCTTCATCATCATTGACGTTACTGGCATTGCTTGCGGACGACATCTCATCCGGTTTTGTGATGTCTGGGTAAAACGGTGTCTCCGTCTCGTTCGGAACCATCGCACGCAAGTAAATTGTCCCGTCGGCGATGGCCAATGTCATACAACAGAGCAGAACAAGCACAGATACTCCCGCCGCTGCCCATCCGGCGATGCTGAACCCATAGGGCTTCTCGCCCTGCGGACGCAAGGTTTTCTGCTGCTGAGCCAATTGTCAAACCTTTCCAAAAAACCGTATTCAGGCGGACTTGCACAAGTCCTTAAACCTTTCCACGCGAACCGACCTCTGTTCGGCTCCAGACCTGTCCGGTCATTATTTGAAAGGCCTTCCATGGCACAGTAAAACACAAAAGCCCCACTCAGTCTGGGGCTTTCTATTTAATGGGAGCATATCAAGTCAAATTCTAAAAGTCAAGTAGCAAGATCGTAAAAATCATCCAAAGCGTCCTATAAAATAGGCGTTTTCAGAGCTGAAAACAAGGATATTTTCAAATAACTAAAAATTACAGGAATTAAAGACTCCTTTTGTAGGTCAATTTTGGGCAATAAGGAGCCAATAGAACCCATTCAACCCAGGTGCGATATCCCGCCTTTGGTTTGAAAAGTCGCCTTCACATAGAAAGGGGAATCTGACACGTCAATGTACGACCTGTCGGGGACTATAAGGGATAAAAGAAGTGATGCTGCGGTTTAGCGAGCCGCGGGCATCCATGCCCACGACCCTTAAAATACCCACAAGATGTTTTTCGGCCGATCAGCGCGCAAAAACTCATCTTTGTGTCATTTGATAAAAATGCCGGAAACGCCTCTTTGTTTTTTCACGTCGGCCTCCTCTGGATTCATATTATACGCCCATGGATTATACCGCCCGCCAAAACAGGTTCAAGCGGAAATTCATGGATTTTTGAAAAAATCTCAACATAAAATTACTTTCGACGAGAGGCAATAAAGACCATCACTGCCACAATCAGCACAATAACAAGCACCTCATGTGAACTTAACATCACAGCGATCATCGCATACCCGCCCCTGTATGTGTCATAGTCCTGTTCATTAAAATCATTATGCCTTTCTTGTCCGGCTGGTCAAGGACTAATTTGACCTGTCGAGTTATTCTGATTTTATTTGTTCTTAAGATGGGGCGGCGGTATAGTATCATCATTAAATGGTTTAGGGTGAAACGCATACATTGTCGATAGACAAAAAAAAGGGTGCCCAAAGTGCCGGGGGTTTGACCTGCACGGCGGCAGATTCTATGGCTTCACTATTTGGGGAGAGTTTGAAATGAAGACCGGGCGTTTTTTGAGCATGGTTTCAGCGGGCGTTTTTCTGTTGGCCGTGTCGTTGCATTCCCAGTCCGTTGACCCGCCGCCTGAACCGGCTCCAACCTATGGTTCGGTCGAGGTCACACGCGTTGTCCAGGTGGAGGCGGCCTGCACGCTGATTTGCGATATCGACGCCTTTCCGCCGGTTGTCGGTCGCCGCATTCCCGTTCGTCTGCAAGGCATCGAGATTCCCGCCAAGGGAGTGGTCTCCGGCGACGTAATGGCCTTTCTTCAGCGGCTGCTCATCCCCGAAAACCAGCGAGCACTTCCTGCGATTCTCCTGAAAGACATCCGTCGCGGCGATACATTTTGTCTCGTGGCCGACATCGAGGTCAATGGCCAGGACCTGGCCGGTCTGCTGGTGGAGAATGGATTGGCCCAACGCGTTATTCGGCTGCACACCGATCCTGCTCCACAAGCTGCACCGCCGGCCGCAGCGGCCGAATCGATCAAATCTTCCGGCCAGACCGAGGCCGCCAAGCAAACCGGCTTTGTCGCCTCACGAACCGGTAAGGTCTTTCATCGTCCCGACTGCTCCCATGCCAAACGCATCGACCCGACCAGGGTCGTCACCTTCCAAACACGCGAGCAAGCCGAACAAAGCGGACGACGCCCCTGTAAGACCTGCGCTCCGTAGTCGGCGCACAAAAAAACCCTTCACGTTATAAAGAAGGGTTTTTAGCTTACGTTCGGCTCGTGGCCGAAACAGCAACGCTGTTAGCCGTTTACAGATCTTGCGGCTTGACGGTGGAGCGGCGATTGGCTTCCGTACGCTTGCAGGCCGCATCCAGAATCTCATAAATACGGTCGTTCAGAGCGGTCAGAGTCTCGGCCGAACTCATCATTCCCTTGTCTTTGATGTAGGTCTTGACCTTGCTGGCGACAACCAGCATTTCTTTCGTGGCGGCCTTTTGGGCGGTTTTTGCTTTGGTGGCCTTCTTTGCAGCAGCTTTTTTCTTTGCCATAACGGCACCTCCATGTTGAAATTGACATTCCAATAATATCGACTCTCACGAGTCGAAAACCAAGATTACAGGTATTTTGAAAAGGTTTTGGCTTTATTTCAATAAAAAAAATCCCAAAAATTCACATATTTTGCACCTACAGAGCCTATAATCGTTAAATTTGCAAGTTTTATGCCGGTCTTCAGCCGCTTGCAATGTTTTTTTACGTCTTTTGTCGGCTTTTTGGTTAATCACGTCCGGTCTCTTACCGATTTAAAGTCCATCAATCGTGGCCATCAGGGCCATTGAATTAGCCAGTGCTATCCTTTTTTGCGGAGAGCAATGCGATGAATCGAAAGACTCGAAAACGAACGACAGTCCTGAAAGACTATGTCACCGTGGCATTTGCCGAAGATATGGATCTGGCTCGCGAGTACAGCAACTTGCTGGCCCAGAACGATATCCCTTCGGTGCTCAAAAATCTGGGGAAATTCCAGCAGGACGGCCAAAGCGGTGTCGCGGTGATGGTACCGGAAGAATTTCTCGATGAGGCCTACGTGTTGATCAGCGAGGAAGCGTCGTATGACGATTTCTTCGATGCCGCTTTCAGAGACCACGGCTATAGCGACCAGGAACAACACGATCCTTCCTTTTACGACGAGGACGAGGACAATCTGTTCTGATCCGCGGCGCATTGATGGACAACTCAATCTCATTAACCCATAAAACTGACAGGCAGCAGGATATGACGGACAAACTGAATCATCCGAAAACAGAGACATCGGAAAATACCGCTCAAGAAAAACGCACGACGTCTGAAGAGTCGGGCGGCTTTGTGGAACGCCGAAGACAAGTCGAACGACGGCGAAATCTGGTCGATCGTCGGTGCGGTTTTGACCGGCGTCGAGGCCCAGGCCATCGTCGTACCGAAGAACGCCGTGCCGCCGAAGAAGGCGAAATGACCGATGAGCAATTCGAGTTTTTGATGGCGATCGACGAATACAAACGCGCCAACCAGCGTCCCTTCCCCACATGGACAGAGGTGCTGGAAGTGGTCAAGGCCATAGGCTATCGCAAAGTGGCCGCCCCCCAGCCGCTGGAGTCCTTTCGCAAGGCCGACAAGCAACAGCCGATAGAAGTCGGCTAATCGCTGCCGTATCCCCACTCTGTCGCTGCTGGGTGACAGTGCCGGCAGAGTGTCCTGGAATTAGCTGATCCGGCTGTCCTCTTGCAATGCCTTGAGGGTCTGCGTGATAAATTCAGCGATGAGACGGCACATGGTGTCTTTGTCGCCCGCGTTCTCCCCGATGATTTTCACAATCCGGCTGCCGATAATCACCCCGTCGGCACCGTCCTGGGCCACTTGCCGTGCATGAGCAGGCGAACTGATGCCGAACCCCACACATACCGGCAAGTCGGTTAAGGTTTTAAGCCGCTGAATCAACGGCTTGACAAGCTGCGACAAACTGTCCCGCTGGCCGGTCGTCCCGAGCAAAGAAACGGTGTAGATAAAGCCGGTGGTGTATTGAATGATTTTTTTCAGACGCGCCTCGGGGCAGTTGGGCGTGGCCATAAACACGGTCTCCAGTCCGACCGCCCGCGCCAGCGGCGCCACCTCTTCGGCATCATCGATGCTCAAATCGGCAATCAGAATACTGGTTCCCCCGGCCTGTTTGAAATCCCGAAAGAACGCCTCTATGCCGTACCGATAGACAAGATTGTAATAAACCAGCAGCCCGATCGGCACAGGCTTGTACGCGGTCACCTCGGCAACAAACTCCAACGCTTTGCGAGGGGTCATTCCTGTCTTGAGAGCCCGAATGTCGGCCTTCTGAATGGTTGGCCCATCAGCCACCGGGTCGGAAAACGGAATCCCCAATTCCAGGATATCGGCCCCGGCGTCCAGAGCGGTTTTGACAATTTCCAGACTGGTTTGCCGGTCCGGATCGCCGATCACGAAAAATGGAATCAATGCCGCACGATGCAGCGACTCAAAAACGTCTTGATAGCGTCCCATACTTGCCTCGAAAATTCACCCCGCCGAAGGGGTTTAAGTTTTAGTTCGTCGTAGTTTATAGTTTGAAGTTTGGTGTACTCAGTTTTGAGTTAAGGGTCGGGCTTGTGTGCTTGGTATTTTATCCCATGGGGCGGTGTTCTTCCACAATGCCGACATCCTTATCGCCTCGGCCGGATAAATTCACCACCGCAACGGTCCGGCTCGGCAGCAGTCCCTTTTGACTCAGCAGCCAGGCCAGGGCATGTGAACTTTCCAGCGCCGGCATAATCCCTTCCAGCCGCGTCAGCATCTCAAAGGCGTCCAGCACCTGCTCATCTTCAACGGCCACATACTCGGCCCGTCCGGAATCTTTCAGATACGCGTGCTCGGGCCCCACGCCCGGATAGTCCAGCCCCGCCGAGACGCACTCGGTTTCGTGAATCTGGCCGTCGGCATCCTGCAGCACATACGTCTGAGCGCCGTGCAGAATACCCACGGCGCCTTTATTCAGCGTGGCGCAATGATGGCCGGTTTCCAGGCCTCTGCCGGCCCCTTCAATGCCGACAAGCCTGACGGACGAATCGTTCAGAAAGCCGGAAAAAATACCGATCGCATTGGAGCCGCCTCCCACACAGGCCGCGACCACATCCGGCAAACGCCCGATTCGTTCCAGACACTGCGCCCGTGCCTCCCTGCCGATGACGGATTGAAACTGCCGCACGATCATCGGAAACGGATGGGGTCCGCCGGCCGTACCAAACAGATAGAACGTATCTTCCACATTGGCCGTCCAGTACCGAAGGGCCTCATTGATCGCGTCTTTGAGTGTACCCGTGCCGCCGGAAACCGGAATCACTTCCGCGCCGAGCAGTTTCATCTTATGGACGTTGACATTTTGTCGGGCCACGTCGATACTGCCCATAAAAATCTTCGTCTCCATCCCGAACAACGCCCCGACCATGGCGGTTGCCAGTCCATGTTGACCGGCACCGGTCTCGGCGATAAGTTTTTTCTTGCCCATATATTTGGCCAGCAAGCCCTGTCCGAGGGCGTTGTTGGTCTTGTGGGCCCCGCCGTGCAAAAGGTCTTCGCGCTTCAGCCACACCGCAAAGCCTGTCTGCTCACTGAACCGTCGCGCGTGGTACAGCGGCGTCGGTCGCCCCGCATAATCGGCCAGCAGGGAGTTCAATTCCCCGACAAACGCCGGGTCCTTCTGAAACCGCAAATACGCCGCCTCTATCTCTTCAATCGCCGGAATAAGCACTTCGGGCACATAAAACCCGCCGTATTGTCCATATCGTCCTTTTAGTTTCATACTTTTGCCTTTAGACCTGTCGTATAACGAATCACCTCGAACAAACGTTTCATTTTTTGAGGGTCTTTTTTGCCGGCAGACGACTCCACCCCGCTGCAAATATCAATGCCATATACCCCCATGCTCAACGCCTCAGCGACATTGTCCGGCGTAATTCCTCCCGCCAGAAAGATGCGCATCGGCAGATAATCGACCCATTCCCAGTTAAATTGATTGCCGCTTCCCCCAAAGCGGTCAGGCGCAAAAGCGTCCAGCAGGATCGCATCCGTTCGATACGCAAAGGCCTTTTGCACATCCGCCTTTTTGCGGACACGAATGGCCTTGATCGTGCGAATAGCAGCGAATTGAACCTGGTCGCAAAACTCAGGCGTCTCATCGCCATGCAGTTGAATCCAGTTGAGATATCCCGTTTCCGCGATGTCCTTGATCTCCTCAAGCGGCGCATTGACAAACAACCCGACGCTGTCGATAAACGTCGGCAGTTTGTTGATAATGTCAAACGCCGCTTCAGGTTGGATATACCGCGGACTTTTGGGATAGAAATTAAACCCCAGCATATCCGCGCCCAACTCAAAGGCCAGCCGGGCGTCTTCAAGATTCGTAATGCCGCAAATTTTAACTTTGATGTGGATACTCATTGTCCTGCTTCGCTCTTGCGGCGAGCCGCGGCCAATTTCCCGCTGACGGCTGCCGATGTCCTGTACTTTGTGTTCACACCCAACACTGACCTCAAATCTGCCCATTACTCAATTCAATCAGCTTTTCCAGACACGCCAACGCATTGCCGGAGGTGATAGACTGCTCGGCTTTTTCAAGGCCTTCGGCAAAATCCTCCGCCAGGTCGGCCGTTATTATAGCGGCCGCGGCGTTCAAAAGCACGATATCTTTTTTCGGCCCCTTCTCTTCGCCGGCCAGAATAGAGCGGATAATGTTCCCGTTGACCACCGCTTCGCCGCCTTGCAGATCATTAAAATCGGCGCGCTGCAGGCCATACTCCATCGGGTCAAGTGTCTGTTCGGTGATTTGCCCATCCTTCAGGTGAAAAACCCGCGTTGTGCCCATCGTACTTAGTTCATCCAAACCATTGCTGTGCACGACCATTGCCCGCTGCAGTCCCAGCACCCGCAGCGTCTCGGCAATCCGGGGCATCAGCGATTCATCCGAAACCCCCATCACCTGCGCCGGTACGCTGGCCGGATTAGCCAACGGCCCCAGAGTATTAAAGGCCGTGCTAAAGTCCAGACTCTGACGAACGGGCTGAACATGCCGCATTGCCGGATGATATTTCGGCGCGAACATAAAGCCGATATGCGCCTGTTCAATACACTTGGCCACCCGCTGCGGCCCCGGGGCGACGTTGACCCCCATTGCCGTGAGCACATCCGCCGAGCCGCACATACTGGTAATGCCTTTATTGCCGTGTTTGGCGACATATGCTCCTGCCCCTGCGGCCACAAATGCCGCGGCAGTGGAGATATTGAACGTTTTCATCGCCGCACCGCCCGTGCCGCACGTGTCTATCAGCGGCGAAACATTTACCTTCACCGGTATGGCATGTTTGCGCAGCGACGTTGCCAGTCCCGCCAATTCCGACACCGCCGCTTTCTTGACGCGCATCGCCGCCAGAAACGCCGCGATCTGTACCTCCGCAACGTCCCCGCCAAAAATAATATCCAGCAATTGCTCAGCCTGCTCAAACGACAGATCCTCTCCTTCAAGAATCAGTTTAAGATATTCGGTAATCTTGGTCATAAAAATCTCCTGCCTGAGTGATAACTGTGTCAACCTGTTCCCTTCAACCATTTTTTGACGAACGCCTTTTGGGCATCAGTCCCTGTTCACTGCGATTTTCAGAATATTTTCAATAATCCGTCCGCCGGCCGGCGTCAGAATGCTTTCCGGATGAAATTGCACGCCGTGAATCGGCAAAGCCGGATGCGCCACTCCCATCACGATTGACTCAAACGATGCGGTTTGCCGCAGACACTTCGGCAGTTGTGTTGCGCACAGACTATGGTAGCGTCCCGTTTGGAGCGGATTTTCCAGCCCTTCAAACACGCCCGTTCCGTCATGGCTGATCCGTGAAGGCTTGCCGTGAACCACCTCCGGCGCGCGGCCGATCC
>JAAYQH010000008.1 GCA_012519365.1 Planctomycetota bacterium
CCCGTCGTCAGAGACGCTGTCCGCCGGTTGGACGCCTCTGTCATTATCGGGCAAGAAGGAGGCCGACTTTATGGGGATTATTACCCAATTTAACACGAAAAGGCATTTATTAATTGGAGGTAAGCCGCAAAGTTTAGCGTTATCCCTAAAGGGGTGAAGTTAAGCCCCAAAGGGAGGCTAAACAGTCACGGGGTGGTCAGACCTTCGCGAACTGCGTATTTGGTCAGCCCCGCAATCGTGCGGATTCTGAGTTTTTTCATAATGTGCTCTCGATGGGAATCCACCGTTTTGGGGCTAAGATGAAGTATCTTGGCAATTTCCTTGGTGGTATGCCCTTCGGCCACCAGTTGAAGCACTTCACGCTCGCGACCGCTCAAGCCGTCATTGTCAGGCATCTGAGGATTGCTGATCAGATTGATATAGTCGGTAAAAATAACTTTGGAGATATTCCGGCATAGAAATGTGTGCCCCTCAAGCATCGTGGCGATGCCGTCTTGCAGTTCGGAAAACGCCGATTCCTTAAGCATATAGCCGTTGGCCCCGGCATTTATCATCTGAACAACTGTGCCGCGATTCGAGTGAGTGGACAGGGCCATCACCTTGAGGTGGGGGCGTTTTTCCTTCATTTGGCGGGTGGCATCGATGCCGTTCAGATTTGGCATTCCAATGTCCATAATCACAACATCTGGATCTAACCGCTCTACAAGCTCGACCGCCGCTCGCCCATTGCCGGCTTGCCCGACAACCTCGATATCCTCACATCTGCGAAGCAGCGCACACATTCCCTCCCGCATTATTTCGTGATCATCCACCAGTAAAACCCGTACCGCCATCTCGTTCTTCCCTCAAATAAACATCGATTCGGGATTCTGGATTCTCCCCCCACCCTCATGAATCCGTTCAATCACACTTTTTTGCGTTACCTTGCAAAACATTTCGAAGTAACCAAAAGGTCTCTACTATTGTATATAATAGCGATTTTGAGAAATTTTTAAGGTTTTTTTGTTAAAAGGGCTGATTATTTTGCAATTTGAGACCGCCAAAAAGATGAATTAAGGTTCGCCTCTAAAACGCTTACCCTCGGTGCACGGCCGCGATGCTGGTCGTGAAAAACACACGCAACATATTGATTTAGAGGCACTTATGAGAATCGGAGAGACAGGATTTGAACCTGCGACCTCTGCGTCCCGAACGCAGCGCTCTAGCCAAGCTGAGCTACTCTCCGCTAAAGAATTTTTAACTATACACAAAAAAAAACAGGAATGCAAGCGGCAAGATATTACAAAATATAAATTGGGTCAATATCGGGCTGAATTTGTACCGCGGGGCGAATGGGCGGCTGTCGGCGCATCTGCTCAAAAAGTTGCTCAAAGGCCGCAGCCGTCGGGGATTGCAGGATAATCTGCATCCGATGAAATTGTTGAATCCGTTCGATAGGGGCAGGCATCGGCCCCCGGCGTTTGACCGGAAGGCCCAGGCTTTCTATAAAATGATCAATTCGCAGTCGCAGTTGCTCAGCCCCAGTGGTTAGTCGGTCATACTTTCTATCACGTATCTGAAGTATCGCCAATCGCCAAAACGGCGGCAGACAACAAGCTTGTCTGTGCTCTAATTCTTTTTCTACAAAACCTTTGTAGTCATTTCGCAGAGCCCATTGAATGGCCGGCTGCTGGGGCAAAAATGTCTGAACGATCACGGTGCCGGGTTTTTCGCTGCGACCGGCCCGTCCGGCCACTTGGCTGATCAGCTGAAAGGTGCGTTCATTGGCCCGAAAATCCGGCAATGACAGGGCCGTGTCGGCACTGACAATGCCCACCAGAGTGACATTCGGAAAATGCAGCCCTTTGGCCAGCATTTGCGTGCCGGCCAGAATATCGATATTGCCTTCTGCAAATTCTCTCAATATGTGGTAGTAATCCTGCCCCGCCATGGCATCGCTGTCAATGCGACGAATACGGGCCTGAGGGACTTTGACGGCCAGCTCCTCTTCCAGACGCTGCGAACCCAGGCCGATCATGATCATCCGCGTGCCGCACAGGGGGCAATTTTGCGGTACCAGTGTTTTGGATAAACAATAGTGACAAATTGCATAACCGCCGAGTATGTGCTTACCCAGGCTTGTTTCGCTCAGTTTGTCCATTTTGGGGCGTTTGTGAAACGTCAGCGTCACATCGCAATTGCGGCAATGCAGGCTGTGCCGGCAGGTCGGGCAAAACACATAATTACTGTAGCCGCGACGATTCAGCAGCAAAATAGCCTGTTCCTTACGCTCGAGGACGCTGTGCAGCCGATTGACCAGTTCCGTGCTGAGCAGGTGCACCCCCTTGTGCGGCGCATCGCAAAAGGTTGCGGCCATATTCACCAGCCGCATTTCGGGCATCGGCAGGTCACGAACCCGATGGGGCAGCTCAATGAGAGTATAGTGTTTTTTGGTTTGACAATTATACAGGCTTTCGAGGGAGGGTGTCGCCGAGCCGAGTACGCAGTGCGCACCGACCAATTGCGCCCGCTTGATGGCAACATCCCGCCCGTGATACCGCGGCGCGGTATCTTGTTTGTAACTCGCTTCGTGTTCCTCGTCCACGACGACCAGCCCCAGCCGCTTAAGAGGGGCAAAGATCGCCGATCGTGCACCAATGACCACGTCGGCCCGGTCGTTTCGGATGCTCTGCCAATGAGCGTTACGCTGCGGGGCGGTTTGCTGAGAGTGCAAAATCGCCAGTCGTTCAAAGCGGGTGTGAAATCGCTGGACGGTTTGGGCGGTCAAGGCAATCTCCGGCAGAAGGACAAGGGCCTGTTTGCCGGCGGCGATGCACGCCTCAATAGCGCGGATGTAAACTTCGGTCTTGCCGCTGCCGGTAACGCCGTGCAGCAGAGTGACCCCGAACGAGCCGCCGTGGAGTTGGTCGGTGATATGTGCCAGGGCGGTGTTTTGGTCGGCGTTGAGGGTCACCGGCCCGCTGTCCAGCGACAGCCCGTTGGGTACCGACGGCAGCGTTTTCAAGACCGCCCGCCGTGTGATGACCGCCAATCCTTTTCGGACAAGTTGTTTCAGCGGCGCGTCGGTGCAGTCCGCCTCCTCAAGCAGGATGTCCTTGTCCAGCGCGCTTTCAGGACTCAGGGCGTTGGCTTGACGCAGGATCTCGACGAGTTTTTTTTGCTTGGCACCAGAGATCGCCGCTTCGTCGAGGGTTGCATTTGTCAACGACACGAACATTCGGGTTCGTACCCCGGCGTCGTGTTTGACCGCCGCCGGTACCATCGCCGAAAACACCTGTCCCAGTGGACAGACATAATAGCGGCTGATCCAGTGTGCCAAGTCGAATAATTCACCGCCAATCAGAGGGTCTTGGTCAATAACGCGTTTGACAGATTTAAGCCGAATACTCTTTTTTTTGGTTGTTTCGTCCGGTTTTGGCGATATCTGCACCACAAACCCCTGATGAAGCTTGTTGCTTTTGCCAAACGGCACCTCGACCCGCTGGCCGGGCTGCACCGGTCCCAGATGCTGCGGCAATCGATAATCAAACAGCGTATCGGCTCCTGTATCCAGCGCCACCCGAATGACCGGCCCTTTGTCCTCTGATTCAAGGGCGTCCTCCAACTGACCAAACAAACTGTCTTGTGTCTTGTTTTTCACGGCCGGTATTTTACCGAGAAAACCCCCATTCGAAAAGTCAAATCGGCTATAGGGGGCCAACGACCCGGCGATATCAATTGTGGCTGAACCAGAAAAATAATCAGGTGTTTCGTACTGCTGTTGCGATGATTTCAACCGCCGCCCCGGCCGGCAGGGCTGCAACCGCATAGGCCGCACGGGCAGGGTAAGGGGGCCTAAAAAAATCCTTATAAATTGCGTTTATCGCCCCAAAATCGTTGATATTGGTCAGTAATACCAAGACCTGTACCACGTCGGAAAGAGCAAAGCCAGCGGCCTGAAGAATGGCGCGGATGTTTTCCAAGGCCTGTTTGGCTTGAGCGGCGGCCTCCTCGGAGACGAGTTTGCCCACGGCCGGATCGATGCCCAATTGGCCGGATAAATAAAGGGTGTTGTCGGTCTGGATAGCCTGTGAATAGGGGCCAAGGGCCGCGGGGGCGGCGTCGGTCTGGATGGCTTTGGGGGGCATTGTTATCCTTTCTTTTTTGCATTTTTGACACTTTTTTCAATTGTTTTCACACATTTTGACACAAAGAAAATGCCCTCTGTTTGTCGATGCATTCTCAATGATACCTTATGAAGTCTTAAGCAAACGAAGGAAACGCTTGCTGACAAGTCGCTGTTCGGATATGATAATACGCTTACCATTGGGAAACGCAAATGCAGATTGTTGAATCTCTTGAACAAATCAGCCGACTGCCGCGCGGGATGGTGCTGTCCATCGGCAATTTTGACGGCGTCCATCGGGGTCACCAGACGATTATTGCCACGGCCAGACGTGCTGCCGAGCAACGCGGTGTGCAAACAGCGGTGATGACCTTTGACCCGCACCCGGCGGTGATTTTGCGGCCGGACAAGGCCCCGGGGGTTCTGTCGCCGCTGCCGCAGAAACTGCGTCTGCTGCAGACGGCCGGCGTGGAGGTGGTGATTGTCATCCGCGACAGTTTAAGGTTGCTGAATTTGTCGCCGAGCGACTTCGTCGATCGGTTTTTAATGTCGCATTTGTCCCCGTCGGTCATTGTGGAAGGGCCGAACTTTACCTTTGGCTATGGCCGCAGCGGCACGATGAAGACGCTTACAAAACTCGGCGCTGAGAGGGGCTTTGAGGTCATCGAGGTGCCGTTGACCGAAGTGCGGCTGGGCAAGGACCGTCGGGCGGTGGCCTGTTCCAGCTCGATGATTCGCGAATTGCTCGAAAAAGGGGCCGTGTTTGAGGCCGCCCAACTGCTCAGCCGTCTCTACCGATTGATGGGTTCGGTGGTGGCCGGACGGGGTATCGGCCGTCAATTGGGGTTTCCGACTGCCAATGTGCACCCTGTCGGACAGATTTTGCCGGCCGAGGGCGTCTATGCGGGCTATGTGGTCGTCGGAGACTCGCTGGAGCAGGTCTGCTTTGGCGGCCTGCGACGGCCTGCGGCACTGAGCATCGGGCGCGCCAAGACCTTTATTACCGATCATCCGCTCCTGCTTGAGGCGCACCTGCTGGAGGATAATGTCGAGGCGCTCTACGGCAAATGGGTGGGCCTGGATTTTATGGAATGGCTCCGCAACCAGCGACGGTTTACCTCGCATGAGGATTTGTCGGAACAAATTGCCCAAGACTGCCGCGACGCCCTGGCGGTGTTGATTTGAGGAGTTTGACGATGACGCGGCCTTTCGA
>JAAYQH010000093.1 GCA_012519365.1 Planctomycetota bacterium
AATTATTAAAGACCAATGGGTTTAACGCAATTCGCAGCAGCCACAATCCTCCTTCCTCGGCCCTGCTTGAGGCATGCGACCGACTCGGTATGCTGGTGATCGTTGAGGCGTTCGACCAATGGAACGAGCCCAAGGAGAACAGACTTGAGGGGTATCAGCGGTTTTTCAAGGAGTGGCATGCTCACGATATCGCTGCGATGGTGCGTCGAGATCGCAATCATCCGTCTGTAATTATGTGGTCGGTCGGCAACGAAATCCCTGAGCAATTTCGCGCCGGAGATATCGGCATGAAGCTGCGCAGAGCGGTCTTGTCCCACGACACTACACGGCCAATCACACAGGCCATCTGCAGCGACTGGGGCAGAGTTATTCGGAACTGGGATGAACTTTCCGATCCAGCCTTTGCACATTTGGACGTTGCCGGCTACAATTACCTGCCCGACAAATATCAGACCGATCACGCCCGCCATCCGCAGCGCGTCATGTACGGAGCCGAATCGTTTCCCAAAAACGGTCTGGACTACTGGACGCTTGTGGAAAAGCACTCCTATGTCATCGGTGATTTTGTCTGGTCGGGAATGGACTATCTGGGCGAGGCCGGTATCGCTCACGCGATATTGAGTGATCAGCCGGACCGTTTTTTTATGAGTTGGCCCTGGTTCAACGCCTGGTGCGGCGACCTGGATATCTGCGGTTTCAAAAAGCCTCAATCCTACTATCGCGATGTGCTTTGGGGACGCAGTCAAATCGAGATGTTCGTCCATACGCCGATACCGCGGGGTCTTACCGAAATCATCAGTGGGTGGGGCTGGCCGAATGAATTAAAAAGCTGGACATGGCCGGGGTATGAAGGGCAGTTGATGCAGGTGTCGGTGTATTCCCGATGTGAGCGGGTTCGTCTTGAACTGAATGGACGGGTGGTTGGAGAGCAGCCGGTTTCAGAACAGACAAAACTTGCCGCCGGATTTGAGGTGCCTTATGAGCCGGGGCGGTTGCGAGCGGTGGGGTTGATTAAAGGGCAAATCGCGGCCGAGTCCACACTTACGACGTGTGACCAGCCGAAAAAACTGAAACTGATGGCGGACAGGTCTACCATTCGGGCAGACCGAAATGATCTTGCTTATGTAACGGTTGAAGTGGTTGACGCTAATGATCGACGCATCCCGAATGCGGAAGTGCTCGTGCGTTTTTCCGTCAGCGGCGTCGGTGAGCTGCTCGCTCAAGCAAGCGGTTCGCCGAACGAACCGGCCAGTTTCCAGACGCCGGAACGCAAAACATTTGAAGGAAGGTGCCTGGCGATCCTGCGTCCTTCGGGGGAAACCGGCGATATTGTTTTGCTGGCCGATGCGGACGGTCTTGAATCCGCCACCGTTTCCATTCGTGTGCGGCAAGCCGATTCAGTTTGGCGTTGAATGATTCGAACACCGACACCGACAAGTTAGAAGGCTGTAAGAGGTTCGCTGGGCGGCTTTATTGTTGTTGTTCCATTTGGGATCGGATTTTCACGAGATCAAAGTAACGTTCGACAATGCAGAGTCCCAGGATAACCAGACAGATCAGGTTGAAAACGAGGGGCATCAGTAAAACACTGATTTCGCGATATTCTGGATTAAAGACATTCCGAATTCCCAAAGGACTGAAAAGCAAAAGCATTGGATTTTCAAAAAGCCCGCTCAGGATAAATGGTAAAACCAGATACAAGATCGCCAGGAAACTGAGCAGGTAGCCGATTTTTTCATTCTTCGGTTTCCAGAGGGAAAACGTTTCCACCAAGGCCCAGATTACAAGCGAGAAACTCAACGCGATCAGTGATAGCCATAAGAGCTCCACCCCCACCGCCTGAGCAGTGATGGCGGCGGCAATCGCAAAGACCAGCCAGATGGCAAACAGCATCAATCCGCTGAGGATGTTGGAATTGATCAGAAGCCGACCGAACAGTCCTTTGACCCGATGGGTGGTACGGGTGATTTCCAGATAGCGATCAAAGCCGCGTATCGCAAACAACGGCACAATAGCCACAGGCAGCAATCCCAACAGCCAAAAGAAACGCGGGGTATCCGGATCATCACTCACCAGCAAGCCCTTATAAAACAATCCGCCAAGCATGGCCGCATACGTGATCATAAACAAGCTTGCCCCTAATCGGCTGAACAAGGCCTCATATTCATATGTCAACCGCCGCAGGACGCCGATATAGGCCCATATTGCAACAAACACCGCACACATCGAGATGACATACAGCAGCGGCATTTCCAATGTGTAAAAAAATGCGGTTGTTGTTTCGATCTTTTGCTCGTGGGCCAAATCCATCAAAGAGCCCATCACCGGGCCGAATGCAAACAGTCCGAATACCACCAAAACGGGGATGCTCGTATTTTTTCTTTTTTTATAGTTCATTAACGACAGCATCAGTGCCAGCAGGTTCAACGCCAACGCTATACTTGCCAGTATCGTCAACAGCTGGGCGATCAGATGTCCCGATAGTTCACCAACGACCGCAAAGAACAGGCAAAATATCAAATTCACCCCCGCGACCAGCAGACAAAACAGATTGCGTCCGATCAAGATGCCGACGGCCTTTTGGGCGGCGCTTAACGGCAACATTCGGAAAAAGTCAAACGATTT
This sequence comes from Planctomycetota bacterium, assembly GCA_012519365.1. GTDB lineage: Bacteria > Planctomycetota > Phycisphaerae > Sedimentisphaerales > Anaerohalosphaeraceae > T3Sed10-213. The sequence continues at coordinate 2,626 of JAAYQH010000093.1, forward strand.
ATCCGCAATTTCCCGCGTGACGACTGTTGAACAGTTGGCAGGACACAGCAGCCAGAGCAAAAACACCTCGATAATTGCAAACTGAACAAACAAGCCTTTATATAAGTGTATCGATGTCTGATAATAGGTATCCTCGTACCGATAGAGGGAACTGTTGATAAATAGTACCAGCAGCACAATACCGGCATAAACCGCTCCGAAGACCCAGGCCTGTTGGGGGCGAAGTTGGCTGAAACGATAGCGGCGGATAATCGGGTTGGAAAGCATCGCAATCTCCCCTTAACTGATGTGCATATTCTTTTCGGCTGAGAGTGTCATAAACAGATCTTCAAGGCTGGTTTTATGTCGGGACAGTTCCACAACCGGTATGCCGTCGGCTACCAATCGGCGATTGATTTCGGCCACCGTTTCC
>JAAYQH010000094.1 GCA_012519365.1 Planctomycetota bacterium
ATATTGATCGGCTGCCATGCCTTGCGATCGGGTCGAATCTCGAGGGTATACTCGCCCGGCTGATCAAGGGTGATAATCGCCAGTCGGCTTTCTTCAAATTTATTATAATCGCCCGTCTGCGGAAACGACACGGGGCGGACAATGCTGCCGATGCGAATCTCCGCTCGGCTGTCGGGAGCCGGATTGGCGATATCGGCATGAATCGCGAAGTGTCCCGGTTTGTCGATAATAAACGGCCACTGAACCCAACTTTGCGGATCGGTCCAAAATCCGATGTTGGGGATGTTGTTTTTGGATTCCACCTGGGTATTGCTGCCGCGCGGATTGTGTATATCGGCCATCTCCTCCGTCAGACGCAGCGAGCCGTCCGCCGCTTGCCGGGGCAGCACTTTTTTAATCTCGAGCGGCCCTTCGACCTCCAGGACAATTACCGAGGCGATCGGATCGACGGCAGTGCGAGGCAACGACAGCATAACGCCGTCGGCGGTGTTCAGCGCTGCGAGGGTTTGTTTCCCGGCCAAAAGAGCAGCGGATTTGACAGTATTTTGCAGTCCCGGCACAAGCAGCCGGCCGTCCTCAGGCCAGTCAAAGACGTGCAGATACAAGGTCGCGCCGTCCGGATGGATTTTTTTGGTGCAGCGTCCCCACGGCAGTTTAGGAAAGCAGCTGGCCGTGGTGCCGTAAATCGCCTCGCCGTTGACGCTCATCCATTGGCCGATGGCTTTGAGCCGCTCGATGCTGGGCTGCGGAATCTGTCCCTCGGCGGTTGGCCCGACGTTCAGCAGATAGTTGCCGCCTTTACTGGCCGTGTCGATCAGATTGCGAATCAGGACGGTGGCGGATTTCCAGTTGTGGTCATAACTCTTATAGCCCCAGGTGTCGTTCATTGTCATGCACGTCTCCCAGTCCCGATCGCCGTAGCCGGTGGCGGGGATGTGCTGTTCGGGGGTTTCGAAATCGCCGGGATAGCCGCCGCCCAGCCGATTGTTGGTGATAATCCCGGGCACCTGAGAGACGACCGGCTCAAACATCGCCGCGCGTTCGGGCGTCATATTAACGGGCGTATCCCACCACAAGACGGCAATGTCGCCATAACGGGTCAGAATCTCTTTGACCTGCGGCACGGCAATGGTGCGCAGGTACTCATCCATATCGCCGGCCTGAGCCGGGTCCCATTGGCGATTGCCGGCCTTGGCCCCCCCGGGGTGGCACCAATCCTGGGCCTGGGAATAATAAAAGCCCAGTTTTATGCCGTGTCGGCGACACGCCTCGGCCAGCGGTTGTATCAGGTCTTTGCCGCAGGGCGTCGCGTCCACCACATCCCAATCGGTGACGTTAGAATTAAACAGGGCAAAGCCGTCATGGTGTTTGGAGGTGATGACGATGTATTTCATCCCGGCTTCTTTGGCCAGCCGTACCCAGGCATCCGGGTCGTATTTGACCGGATCGAACTGCCTGGCGAAGGCCTTGTATTCGTTGACGGGAATTTGGGCGTTCCACATAATCCACTCGCCGATGCCGCTGATTTGCCGGCCCTGATACGTCCCGGCTGGCACGGCATACACACCCCAGTGGATAAACATCCCGAATCGTGCCTCACGCCACCATTGCATCCGTGCGTCGCGCTGCTGCGGGGTCTCATCGGTATAGGGCCAGACGGGCGTTTGGGCGGCCGGGGCCGCACAAGGCAGCCCCCAAAGCAGGGCGGCCAATGAAACCACAAGGGGGCGACAGATGACAGGGGTTCTACACGTCGAGGAAGACAGCGGTGCCATAAGAGTTCCTTTCCATTTGCAAGAACATAAAACAGACCGTTTCTATGAAGCCATCTTAGGAAGCCTACGAGGGCGAGGCAATAGACAATTTTTGTTTTTGATGGATTTTTTACAGATTCCTTTTGCTGCCGCCATTCAGGCATCCGCGCGGTTCACCCCTGTCATAGTGAACGTAACTAATTTGAAATATTATTACGAATAATCCGCTGGAGGCGATCAATAAGCAGATTCGCCGACGGACGCGGGTGGTCGGGGCCTTCCCGGACGGCAACAGTGCCCTGATGCTGGCGGCGGCTCGACTGCGGCACATCGCCGGGACGCAATGGGGCATGAAACGCTATATGAACATGGATCGACTGAAAGAGTTCAAACGGGAACAGTTAGCCATTGTAGAGGGCATCGCCGGATAGACCGATAATATTTTCCACCCCATGGGGTGGCAGGCACGAGGAAACCCCTCGCCCAATGAAAGACCGATAACGAAAGTGCGAAAAATCCTTGACACTACCATAACCCTAAAAAGGTGTCTGACCCCTTAAATTTTCCCTTCATAAACGCTGACAGGTCGCCGTCGTGTCGCGGCCACAGTACCAAATGCCAGTGGTTGCTCATCAGACAATAGCCGCACAGACGCATCCCGAACCGCTGGACCC
>JAAYQH010000095.1 GCA_012519365.1 Planctomycetota bacterium
TCCCAAAACTCCGTGGCCACAATGACCGATTTCCATCGGCACATTCCATCGGAAGCCAGCCGCACACCGGTATTCCAGTTGGTTCCGGTATAGGTTACTTTCAGATCCGCCGAGTTATCCGCAGCACCGTTATCCCAGTCATCCGAGTCAGGATCGACCCACATCCGCACTTGTTGTCCCTCAAAGTCAACAGCGGCGATCAGGTGGTAAACACGGCCTTGTTCGACTGGAATGTTTGTAAAGTGTCTTCCAATCTGATCTATCCCGAAATTGCCCAGCGGGCCTTCTTGTTCGCCGGGCATCCCGAAAAATATCCGTTCATTTTCAAAGTCATAGGCGCTGACACCAAACCAGCCCTGGGCATTTAAAGCCTCAACGCGGACACTGTAATAGACTACTCCAAAAGCACGAAAGGCGGCCCTATTAAGATCGCTGCCATAATGACGAAGTGCGGCGCCGTTATTCGTCACGAGGGCCTGGCCTTGCACCACGGCATTACCAAACGTCAGCTTCCACGCCGATTTTCCATTGGTGTAATCTCCGACCGTGTTGTCCCACGTCCAAAAATCTCCTCCGTTTTTTTCTGCAATTGCACCATTCGGATAATCAAAGGTATCCACACCAATGAGTTGAGCGTTTACCGCCCCGACAAGACACACACCCACCACAAGACTACTCAACACCAGCTTTTTCATAATAAACCTCCAAACCGCCGCGTTATAGGTCTCGTCCTGCCGGTGCGGCGATCAACAGGACGAAGTTACGTTAATGGTCCCTTTTACAATGTCTATTCCAACTCAATAACAGGATTTACAAAGACAACCCAATTATAACCAACACCACCATTGACTGCGGTAACAGCCAAAGAAAGAAAACGATTTTCTGCTTCAAAGGGAACCTGTATATCTACAGCCCCCTCGCTTAGCCGTATCTGTTGACACAGCTTGACCTGCCCATCCAACAAAACCCACACCTCGGATTCGGGGCGGGTGTCTATAAAGTCAGAGATGGTTTCGGACAGCCCGACTCGGGCACAAAACCGAACCGGCCGCGGCCCGGGCAGTGCCTGCCGAATGCGTTGCAGATCAAAAGTCAGCCCCATATTGGGATGAAGAGTCATTGCTCGCCAGTTGTTTTGATCCAGAGTCTTTCCATCCAGAACAAGTGTATGCCGCGGCACCCCTTGTCCGACGTGCCAGGCGCCGTTAAGTGGATACCCCCAATAACTTCCGTCTGTCCTCGGGAACGCCTCACAGGTCAACCCGGTGGTGCTGATCTGTGCCGGCCGGTCATCCAAACCAGGAACAAAAACACAATCTATAAACTCAAATTTAGGTGTTGCCGCAAAGCGTTGGGAGGCCGACTGTGTCAAAAGGATACCTTCATCGAACAAATGCCGTGCGTTGCCGGTGGTCGGGTCGATGCCTGCCCCGGCCATTCCGGTCCCCAAACCATTGCCCCCGCCAACCATATCGGCAAGATCAAGTTCAGTTTCTCCCCGCCAGACAATCTGGGTCTGTGAATTAATCTCCCGAACAAAGGCGTTTGGAGCAAAAGACACAACCGACATTCGCCCAGCCATATCTACCCTTCGGGCTTGACCTTTTGTAAGAAACGCCGATCGCTGCTGTTCTCCGATTTTAGAGGCCAGCGAGGCTTTGCCGTCGAACATCTGGACCTTGGTTTCACCCAATTCCGAAATAGTCACACCAAATTCAGTCCCCAAGTCGATGATTTGACAAGTCGGTGTGTCCACCCTAAAACCCTTTGCGGCCTTGGGAACTCTGGCTGCCAGCTGCCCGTATTCAAGGCGCATCTGATCGGCCGAATCGAACATAAATTTTGCCGGGGATTCCAAATGGACTGTTACGCCGCTGTTGAAGCGGATTTTCGCAAATCCTTTCAATAAGGTATAGGGTCGTGACTTATCGAACAATGGCTCACCGATTTGCAGAGGGCTTTCCCATTGGGCCGCCATCGCATCCTCTAAAACCGCTACCGGCTGAGCGATTCCCTTGGCCCA
>JAAYQH010000096.1 GCA_012519365.1 Planctomycetota bacterium
CAAGACAATCCACAATCCAATAATAAGTGGTCTTGTTAACCAGAGTGCCGAAGGTCGGAAAATTTGTCGTGTTAATCGCCACCCGTGAAACATCCGGTCCTACCGAGACCTTGTCCATTTGGGGACGGTTCGGCTCAGTTCCCAGATAGACATCGCAAAAGATCTGGCCGTAGGGTTCATTCGGTTCGGGGTTTTTCCATTTCAATTCAGCCAGATCGGTCGACACCGCCGCGTCCAGATACGGCACAGGGTTATCAGCCCCTTCCGGCGCGACCAGGATATGCAGCACCGGACGATACTCCGGAATGGCATAGTCGTGGGTGCAGAAATGCAACAACGCTGAGGAGTTGTGCAAAACAAACTGAACGATGCCGTCGCTGTCAGCCTGAAGAATCGGCAGAACATCCACCGTGAACGCATCGCCCATCAGGCCGTCTGTTATTGACATCGTCGCGACGAACGTGGTTTTGGCCGGATCCAGTTCCTGCTGCGAATCTGTCAGATTGCCCGGAGCGTTGTTCCATGTGATCGTGGTTTCCGTCCAGTCGATATTTTCACGGAAGGCGTCATTGACAGCGGAAATATCCACCCTGTTGGACCCGCCCTTGGGCTCAAGCAGGGTAATCGTCAGGGTGGCTGATTTCAACGTAACGGTGTTGGGGTCGAGATCGCCCAAATCAAACTTAATCCACGATTTGGCCGCCTTTTCGTCCGAGCGAACACTGAGTTTGCTCGAATCGGTCCGGTTGGTATCCGGGTTTTGAATCTCGGTTCGACAGCTTTGCGCGGCATAAATCTCATAGGGGATGCCAACAGGTGTACCTTCATAAGGGGGCTCCTCCCCGAGAATGTGTTCGACTTTAATCCGATGAAAATCCAGCACATCAGCCGTTCCTGCAGCCGACGAAAAACGGAAGAATAATTGATCAAATTGGGTATAGATGCCCGTATCGTAGCCGCCGAATGTGCCGTCATCAAGAATCGAATGCGTCGAAAGAACACCCTGCGTATCGGCTATTGTAAAGGTAACTCGCATCTGATCGCTCGCAGGCCGCTCTAATTCAAGCGTCAGCGTGTAGGGCGTGTCAATCGACACGACAATCGGATCACCGCCGCTGCTGATGCCCGGATAGGCACTGCCGCTGCCCAGCAGGCTGTCGGACAGCCCGGTAACGCGCTTTCCAACACTGGCATTGGAGCCGCTCGGCCCGCTGCTCAGCGGAAAGTGTACAGCATAGCCCGTCGAATCGGTCCAACAGCCATTACCGGTATCGGAATTGATATCCTCCAGCACCTGATCGTCGGTAGGGTCATAAAAAAGGCCGAAGCGGAAGGCTTTGGATGTGGTTTCGTAAAGGGCGCCGCGGGGGGTAAATTCAATCGTCGCGATCAACGTGTCGCCAACCGCCAACGACACGGGCGACTGGTTGTACGCAAAATACGTCCACATCTTTTGACTGCCGCTGGCAGCATTCTGATCAAAGGCCAGCGAACCGACGCCCATCGTCACGCCGCCCGGATGCGAAACCCAGACCGCAGACTCATGGGGGAGGTTGGTTTCCACACGGCTGGCATCAGCGAACGTGTCATCGAGCAGGACATCTGCGGCACAGACCCCTCCAACGGCCATAAGAGCCGCCCATAAAGCACATGTCTTGATGAAAGTGGTCTTCATTTTACGTCTCCTCAATCTCTGTGGTTAGAAATACCTGTTCACCCGGCCCGACAAACGCGGCAACTGCCGGGTCCGAGATCCCCGCATCACGTACCGATTTATCTACTATCTTTGGACAGTTCACGCAGAACAAGGCAATCTTGCGCTAAAATAAAAGTGTTTTTGCGCAAGTCTCTTGTTCGGCGCGACCCGTCGGCCGTGTTCATAAAAACGGCCATCATACCGCGCAGTATCATGGCCGTCCTCTTCCTTCAACGGGGAACCCTTTGCCCCGAAAATCTGTCCTTCAATTGTGGAGTAATTACGCCGCGTACCGTTATTAATACGCCGTCTTAATTCCGACGTTTCAGCAGCGCCGCTGCGCCCAAACCCAGAAACGCTAACGACGCCGGCTCGGGGACAATCTGCTCGACCTTGATACTGTGAAAATCCAATACATCGGCTGTTCCTGAAGCCGACGAAAAGCGGAAGAAAAGGTGATCAAATTGCGTATAGACGCCCATATCGTAGCCGCCGAATGTGCCGTCATCGACGATACTGTTTGACGAAAGCACACCCGTTGCATCGGCAATGGAAAACGACACGAGCATCTGATCAACCGCCTGGTAGTCCAGCGCAAAAGTCAGAGTGTACAGCGTCCCTTCGGCCACGGTAAACGCATCGCCGCCGCTGGTCAATCCCGGATAGGCCGAACCGCTGCCCAGCAGGCTGCTGGTCAGATCGGCAATCCGCTTGCCAAGGCTGGAATTGGACGAACTCGGGCCTGAACTGAGCGGAAAATGAACCGCATAGCCCGTCGAGTCGCCCCATCGTCCTTTGCCGTCATCAGAATTCATATCCTCCAGCACCTGCCCATCGGTGGGATCATAAAACAGACCGAAACGAAAATTTTTGGACGTTGTGTCATACACCGTTTGCCGCGGGGTGAACTCAATTGTGGTGACAAGTTGATGACCCACCTGCAGGGTAACGGGTGCCCCTTCAGGTGCAAAATACGTCCACATCTTTTGGCTGCCGCTGGCAGCATTCTGATTAAAGGCCAGCGAACCGACGCCCATTGTCACGCCGTCCGGATGCGAAACCCAGACCGCTGACTCTTGAGGAAGATTGGTTTCCAGGCGACTGGCGTCGGCAAACGTATCATACAGCAAAACTTCCGCAGAGGCCATGCCGCCAAACACCACAATGAGACTTAAAACGACCGTGACAGACTTTTTCATCATTCCTCTCCTTTCGAATTGAAAAACACTCTCCGCACTCAGCCCAAAACCGATTTGGTCCGGCGGGAAAAAACTACGCCCTTTATAGAGCCTTCTCATCCATAGTAGGATTATGGGAAAAACCGGGAGCAAAAACAAGCCAATCTTGCGCATTAAAAAAATCAATTTTGCGCAATTTCATCGGTAAAAACCCAGTTGGGCACGGCGTTTTAACTGCCCCAAAGAAAAGAGGCTGCAATCCTAATCCTGGTCGCTCATGGTCGCTCCCCAGCGTTTACAGACCCTCATTGCGCCCCGAGTTGCTGATCTAAACTGAGACAAATGTCTTGGAAAAGTCTTGATTTCAAGGATATCGCTTGACTTGTCTTTGAGTGGACGATAAAGTGAAGGCGGCTTTACCAGCCGGACAGCTGAAAATCGGACTCTGAAGGAGACCAAGGTCGATGCGGGATACGATCAAAGTGGCATTTGCCCATAATAATATCTCCCATAACACCCAGGGGATTATGGCCGGAATTACAGAGTTTATGCGAACCAAAGAGCATTGGCAGTTGATTGTCTGGCCGGACAGTTCGCTTGAATCGCTCGAATTTTTGAAAAATCGCGGCTGCAAAGGGGCCTTTGTCAGCGTGCAAACCTCCACAAAAGCCCAGCAACTTCTCAAACTCGGCATCCCCGTTATCGCGTTGAACGCCATGCAGGATATGCTGAATTTGCCCTATATCAGCGCCGATTCGGAGCAGGTATCCAAAACAGCCTTTGAGTACTTAGCCGGCAGGCATTTTACGCATTTTGGATTTTTCGGGCTGGCGCAGGCCCGATGGTCTCGCGAACGACTGCATCATTTTTCTCGTTTTGCTGCCCATGCAGGCTACATGGTTCGTGTGTACGAGTGCGAACAGGCCGCCATCACCGACGAAGTTCCGTACACCAAACTTTGGATCGATATGATTCTTAACGAAGGGCAGCAGGACCTGCTCAAGTGGCTGACGGATTTGCCCAAGCCCGCGGCCATTTTGGCAAGCTGCGATATTCTGGCGTGTCATTTGAGCAATTCGCCCGCGAAGCGGGGCTGTCTATCCCCGATGAGGTGGCGATTCTTGGCGTAAACAACGATCAGGCGTTGTGCAATCTGTGCGACCCGCCGCTGTCCAGCATCGCGTTTGATTTCAAAAAGGCAGGCATTGAAGCGGCCGAACTGATGAGTCGTCTGATGGCCAGGCAGGACAGCCCGAAGGGACAATGGATCCGCATTCAGCCGGCCTATGTCAAAAGCCGTCGCTCCACGGATATATTCGCGATTGAGGACCCGGATGTGATTGCCGCGCTGGCGTTCATTCGCGACCATTCCTGCCACCCTTTGCAGGTTGAAGATGTCGCGCAGGCAGTCTGTGTGAGCCGACGGTCGCTGCAATTGAAGTTTCAAAAAATGCTGGGCTGCTCCGTGCATGACCAAATCACACAGGCTCATCTTGAAAACGCCAAGGCGATGTTGATTGATACCGACCTGCCGATTGATGAAATCGCGGTCCGCTCAGGGTTTCATTATACCACCAATATGCGGCGGGTCTTCAAAGAGCGCACCGGCCTGCTGCCGCATGTCTATCGAAACGCTCATCGTTTAACCTGAGTACACAGGAAATCAGCCGCGCTGTAAGCCCTGCATAAAAAGAAAAAGGCAGACAGGGAAAATCGCCCTGCCTGCCTGCCTGCAAAACGCCGGTGCTCGATAAAGTTCTTGCCGTCTTACTCGCACGCCTCCAGCGGATACCGTCCACACGTCAGCCATTCGGCGGCAAACAGGACGAAATCCTCCATGTCAACGCGACAGTCGCCGTTAAAATCAAACGAAGAGGCATACTCATTGATACAGAGCCCGATGCCGCTGGTTTCATAGTACAGTTGTGCGATTTCGAACTTGTCCAGCGGATAGTTGAAGACCCGCAGGTCATCCATCCCGCCGGCGTAACCAACCGTAGGAATGGTGCGGTCCGCAGCGGATCGAGCGGCCCCCAAAAGCACGCCATACTGCCAGGGCTTAAACTCTTGAGGCGTACCGACACCGGTCATGGAGGCCACCTCGACGCCATTGACATACAGTTTCATATGGTCGCCGGCCTGCCAGGTAGTCGTCACGAGGTACCACTGTTCATCTCCGATTCCCACCGGACTGCCGCCGGCCTGGAGAGTGCCCATCTCATAGTAGGCCCCGTCAACCGGTTCACCGCGAACGATGATGCGGGGTTGGCTGCCGGCCAGGGAGAAGCCAAAGCCGGTGGTGCCTATCCCCTCGGCATTATTGTCGTTGAAATTGGCCATCAGGTTGCCCGCCACGGTCGGATTCACCCACACGCTGAGGGTGGCCGCTTCCATTCCGTTGCCGGTACCGGCCTTGGGGAACGCCTCAGTGCCCAGATCGACATAGTTGCCCGCAGCAAACCAGGCCGCCCGACCGTCGATGCCATCGACAAAACTCGGCCCGGGGAGGTTGGCGTCCGGATAGTTCAGCCCGATGCCGGAGGTCGCATTGACCAGATCGACAAAATCATCCTCAAACGGATAGTGAGCCAACAGTTTCTTGATGATCAAACCGGCACGACCGGATTCCAGCTGTCCTTGTTCCATGTTGGCAATGATGCAGTAATACTGAGCCTGATCGTCTTCCGTGGCATTCAGCACCGTCAGCGTGGTTTTCGATGTGCCGTCATTTTCAACAGCGTATCGACTCGGATCAAACGGAATGCCGAACTCGTCGGTCAGAACCTCATCATTTACGCCATCTACATACTTGTACCATACCGCGAAGGCCGGAGAGAAACTGGTATATTCAACCACAAAAGCAACGTCCTGGCCGCTATCGGCAAACACCATTTTCGGGG
>JAAYQH010000097.1 GCA_012519365.1 Planctomycetota bacterium
AAATTTCGACAACCACATTTTTATACACCGATGGCGTACGGTGATAGTGCCAAACCACAATGGCGTAAATGTCGTATTCTTGTTCCAGATCGATCATAACCCATTGCGCAAACGGCCCTAACTCCACAACGCTGCCTTCGGTCGCTTCCTTGTCACCATCGACAATCATCGACAACTCACCCATAATCGGAAACGGCTCCGAACTGGTTACCGGCTTGTGGAGCGCCACATTGGTCACCCCTTCGGGCGCCAAAAAAGGCGGACGCGGCTTACCGAGTGGTTTTTCAAGGTTCTGTACACCTTCCAGATTCTGCGGCGTACCGACAAACATCGGCTTGGGCAAAGTCAGCGGTATCGGGACAAGCTTTTCTGCCTGTGCAGTCTCTTGTTGAGCAACCGGTTGTGCGTCCGATTCAGTTGCCTGCCGTTCATCGGCCGACTGTGAGGTGCTCGGCGTATCAGGCTCAGCGGGCGGTGCGGGACTCTTTTTACACCCGAAGGCGACAATGCTGATTGTTAATGCTACACTCAACCACACCCATTTCTTCATATCAAATGTCTCCAAATCATTCTTACATTTTCAATTTGCAGTACAGACTCATTATAAACAAAGTGTCGAGTACGTCAACCTATTACGCGTATCTCATTGAAACAATATCCAAAATATGAGCCCGTAAAGCCGTCGCAATTACTGAACAGTTTAGAAAACACCAAAGCGAGGCAAAACAATGTCCTCTCGGAAGACATTAGCCTACCATGCCTTTGACCTTCCCGAGAATAATGGCCAGTACGATCAACAACACGCAGGCCGGAAGCAGCAGTTTTAGACTTTTCTGAACAGAGGATCCTTTGGCCATGTTGCCGATGGCTTTGGGAACCACAACGCCGCCCAGCAAACCAACGGCGAAAATAATGCCGAAAACGCTGCCTAAATTGGCGGGGTGCTTTGAAAACGTTACACCGACAACTGTCGGGAAACACGGCCCAAAAGCCATACCTGCACAGACTGCCAGGGCACTGGTCCAAAGAGCCGACCCTTTCGTCATGGCAAAAATCACTAAACCGATAATGGCAGCCGCGCCGGCAATAAACCAACTGCCGTGAACCGTAATCATCCCAATTTGGCTTGCCAACAAACGACCGGCCATCATTGCAACCGCGAAAACCGACAGCATTTGCTGACCAGCCGCATCGGCGGCATCGGCTGACATAGACGGGAAATCCCGGCTGATCACTTCTTTGCCGTAGGGAGCCAGCCAGTTACAAAATGATGATTCAAGGCTGATGTAGCAAAACAGCGCCAATGCCGCTACCAAAACCACTGGTTCTTTGAGCAAGGCCACTGCGTCGGCAATGGCAAAACCGGCGTCAATATCTGGAAATTTCGCAAAAAACGTAAAGACCACCGGCAGCAAAACCAGAATCGCAAGGGCAGAAACAGCGTTTTCATAGGTTGTTTTTCGGAATAAAAAACTAACCAGAAGCGGCGTTACAAACAACCCCAATCCAAAGAAAACATTGCCCATATTACTAGCGGCTGCCTGATTCTGACCCTCGTATAAAATTTGAGGAATCAACGTGTTTCCGACCGTGTTCATCGCCATGGCGCCAAAACCGAGCAATAAGCAGGGGATAACGGCTGCGATGAAAGTTTTTCCTCGCGATAGTGCAAAAATGCTGCATGCCGTAATTACAAACCCAAAAATGGCGACCGGCTTGTATCCAATCTTGTCCACCAGAACACCCATCACCAGCGAAGCCAGCAGACAGGTGAACATAAAAACAGAAATCAGAGAGCCGAATTTGCCCTGATCAATATTCAACCGGGGCATCAACTTCAACCCAATTGATCCCAACAATGAAAAACACATTCCCAAACCAAACACGCTCATTAAAGCCACTGCTGCAACCATGTCTGTCTCTCCTTATTTGTGATTTTATGGACGAACCTGTTTTAATTTAACGACAGTCCCGCCGGATCATTTGTCTGCAAAGCACGTACAGTTCGCAAAGGGCCGCCGCCGCGAAGGCGAGGGCGCACCACCGGTGGGCATCAAAAAGCCATTGCTGCCCTTCCGTGCCGAACAAGGTGGTCATGCTCACGGCCATGGTCAGAGTCAACGGCAGCGAAATGGCCGCCAAAAGCCAGAACCCCACCTTCGGTGTTGCCGTACAATCCGTCAACCAACAGGCGTTTTGGACGTGCTGCTGCGGCCGCAGCTGCGCCCAGTGTTCGACGTCCTTTTTGAGCAGTCGATAGCGTTCGGCTCCGGTCATGACCACCACGGCTGCACAGGCGATAAAAATCGGCGCAAAGGTCATATGGAGCATAAGCCAGTATCCCTCCAGTCGCCCGCCCAACAACAGCGGCAGAAAACCGGTCAGCAACAAGACAATAAAACTGAGCAGCCCCAGCAAAAACGCCAATTTTCGCAATCGTCCGCCCCAATTAAGCGACTGTTCCAGAAACAGCAGGGTAAACAGATGCACACATTTTCGGATCAGCGCCGAGGGGGTAAAACGCCGTCCTCTGCCGCAGGGAAACACAAGATAATGCAGAACAAGGCAGCCCAAAACCGCTGCGAAAACGATAAGTGACACTATTCTGAACATAGTTATTCAGCCTCCTGCGCACAGGCCCTGGAAATAACAACCAAAGCTCTTAATCCATAAATAAGCAGTACCAGACCGATCAGGCCGCATGAGGTAAAAGCGACCACCTTCAACACGGGACGGAACACAAACGCCGCATTAAACAGCCACATATAAAGCCAATCCAGTCCCTGCAGGTTGACCATTTGGACAAACTGCTTGTCGCCCTGGATAGGGGTATCCTGCGGCAGACCGGCAAAGAAAAACGGCGAGTCGGTCGTATGGCAATCTGCGCACCCGCGAACCCCCATCGATTGTGAAGACGGCCGCACATCATGTGCCATCGGCCAAGCGTAGGCACCGGCCGCCGGATGGCTTTCAGACTGCACCGCCCCTTGGGCATTCAGGCGGTACAACAGGCCGCCGGCAATATACACAGCGACCCCCTCAGATTGCGGAGTCTTGAGCACATTCAGCACCTGTCCGACCTGCTCCTCGGACAAGGGGCGCCAATCACCCTGCAGTTCCGCATCCGTCTGCAGAATCGTACCGGCAGCGGCAAGGACCGTTGCCGGCGGAATCGGCGTGACCATATCATTCTTCAGCGTCGCCCAAAACGCCGGCCACATCACATAGTGTGCACCAATCTTGCCGTCCCGATCTTTAAGCAGAACAGGTGCATAAATATGCGGCAGCCGAAACTCTCGTTTGTGCTTGTCATGCAAACCGAGTTTGTGAATCTGAGCGGTTTTCCATAGGCCGGGCTGCCGGTCGGGCCACGTTCCCGAATGGCATGCCGTACAGTTCATTTTCTCAAAATGGATTGTCGGGATACCCGCATGTTTCGGTTTTGGGGCCCCCAAGCGTCCGTATTGCGGTATCGATTCATCCTCACCCTCGTCAGGAGAAAGATGGCAGCCTTTGCAGGATAACGTTGCGGCGGTTCCGTGCGCATCTTCATCGCCGCGTACGATCTGATGATCAAGGCCGTTACGATGACAATCTGTACAGGCCAAACCGGAGGTTAAATGCACATCCTCATCCCGCGACCATAGGTTGGATTCGTCGACCTGCGTATTGTGGCTGGAATGACAATAATAACACCGGCTGCTTGGCGGGGTATCGGTCAAATCAAAAAAGACCTTATTATCTTTGTCAAACACGCCGGCGCGGTAGGTGGTCTTAATCCCTTCATCAAACTCGGGATCAAAAAAACTGGACAGTTCCAAGGCCACACCGTTAATAATCGCCTTGCCGCTTCCGCCGGCGGCGGCCCATCGATAATTCTGACGGGCCATCTGCATCGCCGTTTCGCTGGCATCCTGCCGAAAATCGGAATGATGGCACATCAGGCAATTGATCTCGTATTTACCGCTGATATTCTGACGAATCATCTGCTCGGGGTCTTCGGCATCCATTTCACCGTAACTGCCGCCCGGGAAATGCATCCCAAACTGTGCCATAAAATCCCAGGGCGTCAAACCGACCTGCTCGGGTCTGAATGTTCCCGGCCAGGCACGTCCGGACAGAGGGATTTGAGTGCGTGCCCGTGCATCCATTAGCACCCAGGGCTGACCCGGACGACCGGGCGGTACATCCGGGTTGTTACCGTTGAAATGCCATCCCTGATTAATCGTCTCATAACTATGGCATTTGCCGCAGGTTTGCCGTGTCGAAAAAGGTTGAGGATCCTTATCCGTCGCCCGAATCTGCCGACCCTCATGATCATACAATTCGATTAAATGAACCGCCTTGCTTCGGCTACCGTCAGGGTGGTCACCGAGCAGTTCAGCTTCTTCCTGGGCTTTACCACTACCCCATGCGGCTGCAATCAATCCTATGATCAATATTTTTCGATTCACCATGCTTGTCCGTCCATGGATGATTAAACGTTGAATTCTTCCGGTTTAAATTCCAAACGTTGAGCCTTTTCTACTGCCTCATTTACTTTTAGTACCGTAACGGCGGTTTCGTACCCAATTTCGGCAGGACAATTCAGCTTGGCCTTGCCGCGAATTGCGTCAAAGAAGTTGACCAAATGCGGCTGATGATACGGCACCTCCATCGTAACGGGAATACTATACTCAGCGACAGAGACCGTTCCTTCCCTGACGTCCAGAACCGCCCCATCGGCCGCAGCGTCCGCGGCGGCGGCTTTCTCGACTTTGACCAGGTACCCTTTATCCACCCACGGCTGCCATTGCTCTTCAGTAACCCAGTTTTCACGATACACACTGCCGCGATTGGCAGATTCAGAGATTAACAGCGTCCCTTGATCCCCCATAAACGTTTCATAATAACCATTGGCGCTATTGGTCGTCAAAGTCTGGTAAAATGCGCGTACGGTACCTTCTTTGGTCTGATATTCGTAAACTGCCATCACACTGTCGTACCATTCTCGGTCTTTCCAATAATCAATACCGCCGCTGGCTATGACACTGGTCGGCTGGGCGTCGAGAAACCAACTGTAAATATCAATCTGATGGCTCCCCAAATCGACGATCGGTCCGCCGCCCAACCCCTTAAACCACCGCCAATTGCGGAACTGATGCATATCCTTAAAGCCATATTTATTGAGTGTGGCCTGGTCAATTTCGCTTCCGTCCGGCCAGCCGAGATCTTCGCATGAAGCCCGGCTGCGATTCCATTGACCATTGATCGTCGTTATACGCCCCAGCAAATGAGCTTCGCGAATATATTTATCGTAACAATGCAGATACCGTGGATTGCTTCGCCGCTGGTGGCCGATTTGAAGGAGTTTGCCGGTTTTGCGAGCCGCCTCGACCATTCGTCGAGCCCCTTCGATGGTATTGCTCATCTCCTTTTCACAATAAACATGATAGCCCTTTTCCAACGCCGCAATCGTATGCTCGGCATGCCAGAAATCCGGCGTCGCCACAATCACAGCGTCGAGGTCTTTTTCGGTGTCCAGCAGCTCCTTGTAATCCACATAAGGTGTCCCTTTGTGGCCGTAGGCCTTGTAGGCATCCAGACGACGCGATACCTTCCTGAGATTGACCTGCTCCCAAATATCGCAGACCGCCACAAACCGAATACCCGAATCCCGTCCGAGACGAAGAATGGCATCCGAGAGGACCTGTCACTGCTCACCGGCGCCGATCAGAGCGACATTGATGGTGTCTTTATTGGCACCGGTCTGACCCAAAGCGCCGCCGCTGACGAACAGTCCCGCACCGATCGCAGCCGTGGAACGCATGAAATCACGACGATTTAAACCATTTTGCATCTTCAGTTAGACCTTCCCATTTATAGTTCTTTGATTTTCAGATTACGATACCAGACATGTGAACCATCACGATGGTCTTGAAATCCCAGGAAGCCGCTTCGCGGCAAATCTTTGTACGCGATATCAAATTTATTCCTCGAGCCATCCGGGTTTTTCCCGGCCTCGGTCCAGTCGTTCAGATTTACATCAACAATAACTTGATTGTTCAGTGCGACTTTAATTTTTGGACCCTGGGCCCAAATAGTCATCCGATTCCATTGCCCGGCGGGTTTTACCGCATTGACCGTCGGCGCCTGCACGTCAAAGAGAGCACCGCAAATATGGCGGGAGATATCCTGTCCGTACGTATCCCCGATTTGAACCTCGACCCAAGGCAGCCATTCATGATTGGCCGCACGCAGAAAAATGCCGCTGTTGGAACGGGGCCCTACCTTAAAGTCAAAATCAAGGACAAAATCGCTGTATTTAGCCTTTGTCCAAAGATCGCCGCCCCCCTTCAATTCAAGCACGCCGTCCTTAAATTCCCAACTGCCCGGTTCGAAATCTGCGTTTGACAAATCCGGCGCAAAAAGTTCTTTCCAACCGGTCGGGTTCAACGTCGCGGCCACTTTGTTGTAATAGGCGATGCATTGGCGGATCAGCGGCACATTATTATCCCAACTGTGCTCGTATTCAATCGCAAAAGTGCCTCTGTATCCCTGCCGATGCAGTTCTTCGAGAATCCCTTTGACACGTCCCTGAGCTGTACCCCAGACAACATCATGGCCAAGATTGGTATCGATTTCCTTAATATGGACATCGTTAATGCGGCCTTTGAGTTTTTTTAGGCAGTCAATCGGATCCAAACCGCTGCGCACCCAATGTCCCACATCGGTGCACGCGCCGACCCACTTGCTGCGCCCTTCAATGACTTTCAAAACCGTATCCGGATTCCAATAATACGATGGCTTGGGATGGTTGTGAACAACCAGCTTGATTTCATATTCCTGACACAGCTTATCAATCAGATCAAACTGGTCTTCGGCCGGCTCGGATACAATCACCTCGATACCCATTGCTTTGGCAAACTCAAACAATCGCCGCGCCTGCGGCTCATCACGCGGTACCCCAACCACGCCGAATGCTACGATCGAGACATTGGCCTCGGCCAGTTTGCTTTTGATCTGTTCTCGAATGGCATCGGGCAAATCAAACCCCATTTGCGCATCAATGTCAGGTGCGATCCGCTGGCCGGGATAGGCCTGAATCCAATTCAGACCCAAGTCGCGCGTCTTATCGACCGCCTCAAAAAACGTAAAACGATTAAACGACCACGCCTGCGTGCCCAGGCGCCAGCCGTCATAGACATCCGTTCTCGGATGCGGCATCGCAGCAATTATCGTCGCACCTGCGACCCAAAATGCCGCTAAACATCCTATCGAAATACACTGTTTCGTCTTCATTTCGGACTCCTCAATGGATCATTGCAGGATCGGTTAAAGCGACCATCCTTCACGGTACGACGGGTTGACGTATTTATTCAATTCGGGGATATTCGTGCACTTCATATTGTCGCCGTCCCATACGATTCTCTCGCCTGGGCGAAACAGGCACAAATTGCCCATCAACACCATCTCTGTAAACGGTCCGGCATAGTCGAACGGCGTGGAAGGTTCGTTTAGACCCTTGCAGGCATTAACCCAGTTCATTTCGTGGCTGGTTTTGATTCGCTCAAGCGTCGGTTCCGGCCGTTTATATTCTCGCATTCGGGAATAGGGAATCAATTCGGGACGTTTGCCGTAGCAGCCGCACATCAGCTTGCCTTTATCGCCGATAAACAGCACGCCGCCGTCACCGTCACCCATTCGACGACTGTCTTCCAGTTCTTCCGGCCGTTCCGGCATTAGCCCGCCGTCGTACCAGTGCACCTTCACCGCTGGCATGCCTTCACGGGCCGGATAATCAAGATGAATGATCGAACCGAGCGGATAGGTTTCTTCGACGCCGATTTTCTTCCAATGCTCAACCACATTGCCCACATAACTGCCCTGGGCAGCAACAGGATATTTCAACTTCAGCGCCCAGAAGATCGGATCCATAACATGACAAGCCATATCGCCGAGGGCTCCTGTCCCGAAATCCACCCATGCACGCCAGTCCCACGGATGATAGGCACGGTGGTACGGACGCATCGGCGCCGGCCCAATCCACAAATCCCAGTCCAGCGTTTCCGGAACCGGCATTGTCTCGGTGGGACGATTCATCCCCTGCGGCCAGACCGGCCGGTTCGTCCAGGCATGTGCTTCTCGTACCTGGCCGATCGCGCCGTCCCAAATCCATTCACAAATGTTGCGAATCCCGTCCCCGCTGTGTCCCTGATTGCCCATCTGGGTAACGACTTTATATTTGCGGGCCGCCTCGGTCAGCATGCGGGCTTCATAGACCGTCTTGGTCAGGGGTTTTTGCACATACACGTGTTTGCCTCGACGCATACACTCCATAGCGATTACCGCATGAGTATGATCGGGCGTGGCAATCACCACTGCATCGATCTGATTGCCCATCTCATCAAGCATTTTTCGATAATCCTTGAATCGTTTGGCGTTCGGATATTTCTCGAACGTTCCTTTGGCGTAATCCCAGTCAACATCGCATAACGCAACGATATTTTCCGATTGCATTTGGTCAAGGTTGCCTTTGCCCATGCCGCCGACACCGACGCCGGCGATATTGAGCTTATTATTGGCGGACACCGCCCCATTGGCACCCAACACACGCCCCGGGACAAATGTAAACAACGCAGCGCCTGTCGCCGCCGAACCGATAAAATCACGCCGTGTCAAGCCGTTTTTTTGTTTTGACTTCATGGTACCGGTCTCCAAAATGTACTGTTCAAACCTATAGTGCTATTTTACACGCAATCCCCGCATCGGCGAACCATCCGGGTTGGTTACACGCAGACAAAACCCCCATCCGCCGCTTGACTGAATTATTTTCATTAAAATCTCATTTTCGCCTTCCCGAAGCTGCACGTTCACCTTGTCATCTGCGGGCGTTACCGGCCGCTGGACATTATTGGCGTGAATCAAGCGGCCGTTGAGCCACACCTTAACGCCGTCGTCGCTGCCGATTTCCAAAATCGCATCCTTTTTTTCCGGCAAGATGATGACCGTTCGCGCATAGGCCGCTCGATGGGTCCCGCCAAAAGCCTTGTCAAGGTCCATCAGCCAAAATGTTGACGGATCCTCCGACTTGGGCAGCGGCCGCCATTGTACCTGCTCCGGACTCACTTCCGGCGTAAAGGCGGTGTCAAATAACTGTTGATAATTATTCGCTTCATAAGGTCCTGCCGCCTGCCACGAAATGATATAGCCGATGCGCTTGTCAATCTCGTCAAGAATTTTTTGAGCACGTTCTTTAATCGCGGCATTAGGGGTCTGACGAATAGTTGTCTGAAGAGCCTCTTGAGCCAAATCAGGAGCGGTGGTTGCCAATTTGTCGCATATATTGACAATAGCCGCCTCCGCCTCGGCTTTCAGCTCAGGATTGCCCGCCGCTTTAAGAGCCAACTCCAACGCCGAGGTAGTGCCGTAACCGCCCAACGCCGCCAAAACAAGTTTTTGTTCCTGCGGCCGATCCGCCAGTTTCATCGCTTCGGCAAGCGACTGGACAATCTGGGACTCGGTCTTGCCTTCGGCATTGGTCAATAAACGAATATAAGCCCGAAAGGCCAGAATTTTTTGCGATTCATCTTCGGCGCTGACGGCCAATTGACGCACATCCTGGAAAAAGTCCCTTCCCGGCCAATCCAGCATTGCCCGCAAGGCCGCCTGGCGTACTGTCGTATCCGAAGATTGACGAAAACGACGAATCATCTCGACAGCCTGCGGATCACCGAGCCGTCCCAAAACCCGCAAAAAGGAGGCTTGGGCCGCCGGGGTCTGAACCGATTCCAGTCGGGCCAGCAGTGCGGCCGCACGGCCGCGAGGGTCTGCGATTTTTTCTGCCGCCGCCAAGGCCACGGTTTCTGCCGCGGAGTCGGGACGGGCTGCCAGCAAGTCGGCCGCTGCCGGCACATCCTCTGCCGACACCATCATCTGCAGCGAACGAAACGCTTCTTGTGCCGCGCGTCCCTCCTGTTCTTTTGCAACCGCAAACAAGATCCCTTTGAGCGACTCTTCCCCCCGTTGTCCAACAGCACGAATCAGTTCCGTCGCTACAGCTTCATCACGCTGCGTTCCGATTGTCCGGCGGATACCCTCTTCAATCGCCGCTGCCGCATCCTGTCCGCCCAATTGATACAGGGCCTGGCGGG
>JAAYQH010000098.1 GCA_012519365.1 Planctomycetota bacterium
CGGCCATTACGATTCAGAATTGCGTTCGATCATCGCTCAATACGATTTGCCGACGGCGTTTCCTCAAGCGTGCCTGGAGCAGGCCCGTCAGGCAGCTCAATCCTTTGACCCGGACGCGGCCGTCAATCGGGCGGATCTGACCGATGAGCTCATTATCACGATTGACCCGCCGGACGCGAAAGACTTTGACGACGCGATCAGTCTGCGCAAAGACCGCGACGGCAACTGGCGCCTGGGGGTGCACATCGCCGACGTGAGCCATTTTATCCCGATGAATTCGCCGCTGGACATTGAGGCAAAAAAACGGGGAAATAGCGTGTATCTGCCGTTGAAGGTTCTGCCGATGTTGCCGGAGGTACTCAGCAACGGGATATGCAGTCTTCAGCCGCAGCAAAAACGGTTTACCAAAACCGTTTATATCGTCTATGACGAAGAGGGGAATGTGCTGGGCACGGAGTTTGACAACAGCGTGATCCGGTCGTCAGCTCGGCTGACCTACCAGGAGGCCGACAAGATTCTCAAGGGGCACGCTGCGGGGTTTCCGGGTGAGGTGGTGGCACTGTTGAAGGATATGGAGACGCTGGCTCGGGCGATTGAACGGCGCCGCCAAAAGAACGGGATGCTGCATCTGGACTTACCGGAGACGGAATTGGTGTTTGACCAGGCCGGTCGAGTGGTCGATGCCGTGCCTGCCGATACGAGTTACCCGCACACGATCATCGAGATGTTTATGGTCGAGGCCGACGAGGCGGTCGCGGGTCTGCTGGACCGGTTTGGAGTGCCGTTTATGCGGCGTATTCATCCGGCGCCGGATGCGTTTACGACGAAAAATCTGGCGCGTTTTGTCAAACTGTGCGGCTTGAAGGTGCCCCGTCATCTGGATCGTACGGCAATTCAGGATTTGTTGGAGGCAGTGCGCGGCACCTCGGCGGAATATGCCGTCAATATGCACGTGCTGCGAAGTATGCAGCGGGCGGAGTACTCGCCTTTGCATATTGGGCACTTTGCCCTGGCTTCGACGCATTATTGTCATTTTACCAGCCCGATTCGACGGTACGCGGATTTGACGGTGCATCGCCTGCTGAATTGCTACATTGAGGGGCGGCTCAATAAAATCGGGTTGGAGGAGGTGCTTCCGGAAAGCGAGCTGATCGAGATCGGCAAGCATATTACGTTTACCGAGCAGCGCGCCGAGGATGCTGAAAACGAACTGAAAACGGTGCTGATACTGCAAATGCTCAGTAAACGCATCGGTGAGGAACTCCAGTGTGTCGTGTCGGGGTTGACTAATTTTGGGGTATTTGTCCAATGTACCAAATTCGGCATCGAAGGGTTGATCGAGCCGGGGGATTTGGGGATGGACGAGTGGAAGTATGACCAGCGGGCCCAGGCGGTCGTTGGGCGATGGTCCGGCCAAAGCGTGCATTTGGGCCAGCCGATGAAGGTGCGGATCGCGGCGGTGAATGTGCCGAGCCGACAATTGTTTTTGACGCCGAGTGAACCGCTGGTGACGTCCCGGCCGGGTCGTTTGAGATTCAAAAACGACCGCAAACCCAAAACCCGAAGGAAAAAGGCAAAATAACCAAATAGCGTTCGCCGCGTGCGAGTCGGTAGTTTGGTTCAGCGTCCTGTCTGAACCGGCAGGACACGGTCCGGGTCTCTTGCCTGTTGGCGGCCTTTTTGATTTTTACGTTGTCTTTTGTATGGAAACTGAACCTCAGCAAAAGGAACAGCACAATGTCAGCGGAAAAGTGTAAGGGACACGAACATCATCTGTGCGAACTGCATCGACAAGAATTGCACAAAAAAGACCCGCATGCCTATGCCCATCTGGTGCGCGATCCAAAATATGTGTGCAAAAACTGCGGTCGGGTGGCCGCCGAGCAGAGCCATTTGTGCGCACCGGTGATACTCGGCACGTGGGAAGATTAGCTGCCGGTGGCTCTTTGAGGGTGTAAACCTTATTCCAGACCTTCTTCGACCGCTTTTTAGAGAGCGGACAGATTGATTCTCTGCTCTCCAGACCTCTTATCGTAACATTTTACAGGATAAGATGGAACGATGGTGTTCCAAATTTCAATTTCTATTTTTGGTGTTCTGAATCTTGATTTGCCGGATATAGTTTTCTGTTGCGGGGGGTTGTTTGAGATGGGGGGAATTGATATAATTAGGATTTTACGAATTATACTCTAAATTGAGGAGAATAGCGATGTGTGATACGTGCGGCTGCGGGGAAAAGAGCTTTGAGGCCAAAGTCAGTGAAGTGATAGAATCGATCCGTCCGATGCTTCAAAACGACGGCGGGGATATCGAGTTGGTGGGTGTGGACGCGGACAAAACGGTGCGCGTTCGTCTGCAGGGGGCCTGTCGCGGTTGCCCGGGGGCCCAAATGACGTTGAAAATGGGTGTCGAGCGTCTGCTTAAGCAGAAAATCGCCGATATCAAAGAAGTGGTGGCCGTCCGCTAAGCAGGCTTTTTCGTTGACGAGCGGCTATGACTGAGTTGGCACACTCCCAAACGGCTACTCTGAAAAACGTCGTCGTCATTATTCCCGCCTATAATGAGCAGGGAAAAATCCGCCAGACCCTTGAGGGAATCAAGGCGCAGGCGGCGGAGTTTGAACGTTGCGGCCTGACGGTTCGGACGTACGTGATTGACGACGGCTCAACCGACCACACGGGCAAGTTGGCTCAAGAGTCCGGCTGCGACCGGCTGATTCGCCACAAAACCAACCTTGGGCTGGGGGCGGCGGTGCGGTCGGGTTTGTATGCCGCAGCACGGGACGGAGCCGATATTGCCGTCAAATTTGAC
>JAAYQH010000009.1 GCA_012519365.1 Planctomycetota bacterium
CCAATCCCCCTGCCGGTTCTGTTGATCATCGTCACATCCTTTCCTTCGCTGTTGTTAAAAAGCGTTCTCTCTGTTCAATGCCTTGTATTGTAGCCAAACCACTCCTTCTTGCAATTCTATTTCATAAAAAGTCGACAAGAAAATAGACAAGAAGATATCTTTCGTTCTACAAAAAGAAAAACAAGCGTTCATCAATCGACGATTAAAGTCAAAAAAATTCCGAGTCTGAGCTTTGAGCCCAGACTCGGAAACAGTCCTCCAAAACCATGCCAGTAATATCACAACCCGCAGGCCGAGTCGGGCATGACGCCACAACTTAACCATGTAGCGGCAAATTCAGCAAAATCAGCCAATCCGACAATGCAATCGCCCGTGAAATCAAACTGACTCATATACTCCGCAACACACAGACCGCGTGCCGACACACCATTGTAAATATCGGCAATCTCCTCGTCGGAAAGAGCATAGTTGTAAATCTGAAGCTCATCGAGCATTGCATTGGTCAAAAAGGCCTCCGGTACGCCGCCGTTGTTTTGTGCTCCGATCAACATCGGATACTGCAATGTGGCATAAGTGGCCTCTTTAAGACCGTCTTGGACCGCGCTGCTGATGCCGTTTTCAGTCAGGGTTCCGGCGTAGGCTCTCTTGGTGCCACCGACTTCCCAGCGTGCTGCCACAAAATGCCATTGACCATCAGCGGCATTGTGGTTAACCGCCATCTCATTCACTTGGCCATTGGCATCACGAATAAACACATCCACATTATTATCCACGCCGGCGGTAAAGGCAGTTGAGCCCGGGCTGTTCAGCGAACCCATAATCCGCCCCTGATCGTTGGTCTTGATCCAGCAAATAAACGTCCCTGCCTCCATGGCACCGCCCGGAGCAACCTTTGGATAGCCCGTGGCCGGCAGTTCAATATAACTCTGATTCGGATCGTCCGGCCCATACGAGGCATTAAGCACCACCGCCGAGCCGAGAAGCCCCGCATCAAAGGTTATATCGGTCGTTCCGCTCGGATCAGCAGTCCCGGCCTGTCCGTGATTGTTTTCCCCCGACGCATCCTCGAGGGTACCATCGAACGGGTAGTAGGCCACACGCCGCTTGACCGCCACTCCGGCGGGAATGGATTCGCCGCTGCCTTCAACATTGCTCAACGCGCAATAATACCATCCATCATCACCGGGCTGGACG
Source organism: Planctomycetota bacterium (assembly GCA_012519365.1). Taxonomy (GTDB): domain Bacteria; phylum Planctomycetota; class Phycisphaerae; order Sedimentisphaerales; family Anaerohalosphaeraceae; genus T3Sed10-213. Next base: position 1,195 of record JAAYQH010000009.1, read on the forward strand.
CCTGAAATACGCAGCGTTGTGGTTTTGGGCCGATCCGTTTGGTCTAACGCAAAGCTTACCATCGAACCGCTGCCGCTCGGATGCTCGCCGTCGGCCAGGGCAATGTAAGTTGCACCGTTGTCGTTAGACCAGAACCATTGATAGTCGGCAATATCAGTCAAACTGAAAAACTCCGCTGTCAGGACAACCTCTTCCCCGGGAAAAGCCGCGGTATACTGCTGCGGATTTTTGGTCACAACCGGTTCATAGGAAGCCGTTTTGAATGTCCATATATCGCCGACGATGTTATTCGGATCATCATAGGCCAATACGCCGCCCTGTCCGTCATCCAATCCATGAACCACCTGCCAACGATAAACAGTCAGAGGCTGCAAAAGCAGCGATCCTGTTTCCGGATACCGCGCCGTCGGTGCAACGGGATCACCTGCGTCCACCTGCCCGATATAAACCAGATTCGGATCATCGGGGGCTTCAAAATTGGCAAAAATATAATCCCGGATTTCCCAAGTAAATCCGTGCAAAAAGGTAAGACTTTGATAGTATAGGGCTTATGGATGCTGTCTACAACAGTTTTTGTGTTCAGATTTGGAGAACCTGATGGGTGAAGCCAAAAAGG
>JAAYQH010000099.1 GCA_012519365.1 Planctomycetota bacterium
ATAAGAGCACTACTCGCTTCTCGCATATCAGCCCCAACGGCGCTTGGCTGAACAGTTATTCGATTACGGGCTTGATGAATGGAGAACAATGGAACGATTCTAAGTTAGCCAAAAAAGTAACCAATATTAAAGCACCAGGCAGTAAGGTTGTCTTTTTGGAAAATATGGACAGTCGCGGCTGGGCAATGGGGTCATGGATTATGAATTACACTGCACCTCGATGGGATGACCCAATCGCTATCTGGCACAAAGACCGAGGTTCCCTTGGATTTGCCGACGGTCATTCGGAGATGCACCACTGGGTGGATCAATCGACGCTTGAAAACGCTGAAGGAAACCCCGATGGGACGTTGTATCCATTGCGAAATCCGACTCCAAGATCAAATGAGACGTGGGATGATATTCGCTTTATGCAGCGTTCTTATGTGCCGGGCGGGCGATGAGAAGGCTGAATAGGTGTTTGCGGCGAAAGAGGAGGTACTCGTAGGCAGAGATGTTGCCGTTCGGCGCAGAACGGGGGGGGAAGAGATTGTGGCCTAATTGTCAAAAGTTGCCATTTCTTATCTTGTTTTCGGATATTTAGTTGAGTCTTTGTTCATTACCACAAGAGTACCTCGCGAGGGGTGTCACATCAGATATCCATCAATCCATCTGTGAGGCGGGGGCGATCAGGGGCAGAATGTGGGCGGCGTCAAACAAAATCCAATACTCTAATACAATTTAGCAACTCCTGCCAGAGGGTCCTTGTTGAGAATGTGCCGCCGCAGACCCCGCTATACGGGTATCACCATCTTAGACCATGTCGTTTGATTTGGGTATCCGCGGTGTTCCCGCCGGCGGGTACTCATCTGCCGGCAAGTATCCCCGATTTTGTTTTGTCTGTTCATTTTGTGCAACCCGGCGAACAGCCAGAGGAGGACAATCCGCGCTTTGGGCGGTTTGTTTTTGTTTGACAGTAGACGTATTGGGCTTATAATGGGGAAATCTTTTGTGGACACTGGGCGGTTCTCTTTTAAGTGTTGAATTATAGATAAGTTATGAACATTGGCCGGACACGTGGACTTATTGTTTTGGAGAGTGTCGATGCGGAATAAAAGAGTTGTGACGTGGGTGGGACTACTGATTTTGGCAGCAACGGGACAGGTTTTTGCCCAAAGTCTTGAAGATGACTGGGGGTCTTTTCTGCATTATACCGCTATTGGTCGTTTCGAACTGGCCAAGGGATACGGCGAGCGGATTGTGTCTCAGCAACCCGATCCCACGGCATTACTGGATCTTGCCGAGGCAAACGAGCAAGGTTATCGATTGTTGCTGAAAATGCATGCTGAGAGCGATATACTGCATGAAGTCAGCGGGCAGATTTTGGACATCATCGAACGAGGCCGCTACATTCGTCGCACCGATCCAAAAATTATCAATCAGGAAATTCAGCGACTGAGCACCACCATTCGAGGACGGATTGCGGCCCAGGAACGGCTGCGTAATGCCGGGGAATATGCGATTCCCTTCATGCTTTCGGCGATGGCCGATGAATCACGAAAGAACGAGTTTGCCTTTATTACCGATGCGTTGCCGAAAATCGGACGTCCCGCGATTCGTCCCCTAACAGCCGCGTTGCAAATGGACGATGTTGCCGTTAAGGCTGAAGTTATTCGCGCACTGGGCAAAATCGGCACAATGGAACCGTTGCCGTACCTTAAATATATCGTAGAGCAGGACACCTCCGAGTCCTGTCGTGCCTTGGCAACCACTGCCATTGAACAGATTGACAGCGGGGCCCTGAAGATTCCTGCCGCAGAGTTGTTTTTCCGATTGGGTGAAGCGTATTACGACCGTCATGACATATTGGCACCGCCGGCGGAATTTGATTTTGCGAATGTGTGGTTTTGGGATAAGCAGCGGCAGGCCCTGATTCGCGAAGAAGTCAGCAAGACCTATTTCTTTGAGTTGATGGCGATGCGGTGCAGTGAATGGACACTAAAAGCCGATGCCGGGATGGGCAAAGCAATCGGCTTATGGATAGCGGCATTTTTCCGAGCCGAATCGGCGGGAATTCCGATGCCGGAGTATTTCGGCCCAGGTCATGCGGATGCTCATACCTATGCTGTTACAGCCGGACCGGAGTATCTGCACCAAGCGTTGGAACGGGCATTGAAAAACAATGAAGCGGCGGTCGCGTTGGGTGTGGTTGAGGCCCTGGCGGTTAATGCGGGTGAAAAATCCCTGTTGTATCGAATTGGTACGTCCCAGCCATTGGCCGATGCGCTGCATTTTGAAGACCGTAAGGTTCGGTACAGTGCCGCCATCGCGTTTGCCGAGGCCGGGCCGGTAACCTCTTTTGTGGGCAGTGAGTTGATTGTTAAGCATTTGGCTTCGGCGCTGCTTGAAGAGGGGGCTGACGAGGTTGGCGCTGAACTGGCCCGCGAATATGCCGTGCGCTCGGTTGAGGCGATGTATAAGCTGGCCCTGTCCCGCAACAAAATCGTTGATTTATCGATGGCCCAGCCGGCACTGATTACCATAACCGAACGGAATGATCCGTCAATGCAGATTGCCGCTGGCCATGTGTTGGCATATCTGCCCAGTCCTGATGCGCAGCGGGCCCTGGCAGAGATGGCACTAAACGAGCAAAATACAAAAGATGTTCGGCTGGAGGCGTTTTCGTCGCTGGCGTTATCCGCAAAATTGAATGCTAATTTGTTGTTGAGCGAACATATTGATGCATTGTATGCACTGGCCGGTTCGAGGGATGCTGATCCGGACTTGCGAGCCGGTGCGGCAGGGGCTTTGGGGGCATTGAATCTGCCCAGCGAACGGGTTAAGAAACTGATCCTTGATCAAGCACGCTCTTGAAATTTACAGCAGCCGGAAACAAGGCCTCATCAAAGGCTATTTATGTCTGTAAGCAAGAAAAAACAGTTCGCCGATAATTCGTATTATCGCGGGGCCTTTCGGTGGATGGGGATAGGGATTGAGTTCTGTCTGGTTGTCGGGCTATTCTGTCTGGCAGGTTATGGGCTGGACCAATGGGAAGGAACGGGGCCGGGCTGGATGGTGATTGGTTTTTTTGTGGGATTTGGGGTGATGCTCTATCTCATCATCCGACGTGCCCACCAGTCTGATGACGAGATGAACGCTGACGATGAAGAAGCCAATCCGCAGAACAATTCGCAATAACCGAAACGGCAGCGACTACAGTACGCTTTTTTTTATGCTCTTTCCATGGAAACGTGTGACGGCGGGGGTGGTGCTGTTGTATCTAGTGAGTATGTTTGTTTACCGCATCAGTCATGTCGGCGGAGAGGATGTCTCTCTGGCTTGTTTTGCCGCGTTGCTCACGGCCCTGATTGCCGGAATGCTAAGTGTCTATCCGGTTTCAAAATGTTGGGGCCATGACCAGTGGCGGATTCTGTTGGGATATTTTTGGGGTTTTTTAATTCGCGTATTGATTATCACTTTGGGATCTATTACAATAACCTTTTTTGCAGACATCAATCGGATTGCGTTTGTCTTGTTTCTGAAGTTGTACTATATTTTCTTTCTGTTCGGCAATGTCTGGCTGGTGCTTTGGATGATGCGTCACAGCAAGGCAACAAAAGAATAAGCGTGTCCCCAAAAACTGGACAGGGGTTTAAGGTGGAGTTGTTTTCGGGTATACTGGAGCGAAAAGCCCAGAAAGGAACTCGAAACAATGACCTCAAAAAGACGACAGTTTTCGGCGGAATTC
>JAAYQH010000100.1 GCA_012519365.1 Planctomycetota bacterium
CGCGAGAAATTACCCGCGCGTTTGTAGATGATTCGTTTGACGGGTTTGAACGCAAAGTCCGGCCGAACGTCTATTATGTGTGTATGAGTGAATACGACGCGACGATTCCGGCACCGTCGGCGTTTCCTCCTGTTCGTCATATGCCCAACATTGCCGGCGAGTATTTCAGTAAACTTGGCCTGAAACAGTTTCGCTGCGCCGAGACTGAAAAATATGCCCACGTTACGTTTTTCTTCAACGGCGGCCAGGAAAAACAATTTGAAGGGGAAGACCGGCAAATTGTCCCTTCCCCCAAGGTCAAAACCTATGACCTGAAGCCGGAGATGAGCGCGCCGGAAGTATGCGATGTGATCTGTGAAAAACTTGACAGCGGGATGTATGACGTGATTATCTGCAATTTTGCCAATCCTGATATGGTCGGACATACCGGCGTTCTTGAGGCGGCGGTTAAGGCCTGTAAAGTCGTTGATGCGTGTGTGGGCAAGGTGCTGGATAAAGTCAAACAACTCGGCGGCAGTGCTGTTATTTTGGCCGACCACGGCAACTTTGAAAAGATGTGGGATTTTGAGAACAATATGCCCCATACCGCTCATACCATCGGTGATGTGCCCCTGATTGTTTTTGACGAGGAGTTTAAGGGCCGAAAGATGAGAAACGGCCGATTGGCCGATGCGGCGCCGACATTTCTTGAAGTTATGGGAGTGCCCAAGCCCGAAGAAATGACCGGTGAAAGTCTGTTAATTTGACCGGGGCTGAATTTAAGATTTGAAATTCGAAGGGTGAATTTCAAATAATGGAGTGGTTTTGAATGGGCAAGATCGCCGTCCTTGATGACAATATGGTCAATATGATTGCGGCCGGCGAGGTGATCGAACGTCCGGCCAGCGTCGTCAAGGAATTGCTGGAAAACAGCATCGACGCAGGGGCCGGCCGTATCGTGATCGACGTTGAGGACGGCGGCCGTCGTCTGATACGCGTTATCGACGATGGCAGCGGAATGGATGCCGACGATTTGGCGCTGGCTTTTGAGCCGCACGCCACCAGCAAGCTTCGCAGTGCCGACGATCTGCTGGCCATTCGTACGATGGGGTTTCGCGGCGAGGCTTTGGCCAGCATCGGCGCGGTGGCCAAAGTTGCTGTCACCAGTCGCACGCCGGATGCCATCGGAGCGTACCGTATTGAAATTGACTGCGGCCGGAAAGGGTCGATTGTGCCTGCTGCCGGGGATGCAGGCACGACGATTGAGGTGCGCAATTTGTTTTATAAACTGCCGGCCCGCCGCAAGTTTCTGCGCACCGCCAACACCGAAATGAGTAATATCAGTGAGCATTTCGCGCGGATTGCGTTATCTCACGAAGCGCTCGATTTGACCCTGACGCACAATGGCCGACAGGTGTACCATTTGCTCAGCGGGCAGGGGCTGCGTGAGCGTATAGGTTTGTTGTTTGGGCCGCAAATGGCCGACGATTTGCTGGAGACCAGCCGACAGGAACGCGGTATGCAACTGCGTGCCTTGCTGGGACGCCCCGTCGGAGCACGATCCAGCGGCAGGTATCAATATGTGTTTCTTAATCGTCGCTTTATTCGCGACAAGTTTATCCTGCATGCTGTCAAAGAGGCCTATCGCGGGCTGATCGAGCCGAATAAATATCCGGTCGTTTTTTTGTTCATCGAGATGCCACCGGAGGATTTCGACGTCAACGTTCATCCGACCAAGGTGGAAGTGCGTTTTGATAACCCCAATCTGGTGTATTCGGAGGTGTTGGCTCTGCTGCGAGACAAACTGCTCAGCACCAATCTGGATGTCAGCGCGGCCTTTCCAGCGCCGGACGTGTTTGTGCCGAGCGAGCATTTCGCCAACACGGAAACCCACGAACGCCGCGAGCGCATTGAACGGGCGATGGAGGATTTTTTTAAGACACCCGGGTCCGCTTCTGCTCAGCGGTCGTTTGATTTCAAACGACCTTCTGGCAGTGGAAATTCATCTATGTGCTCGGTGCGACGGGTTTTGGCCCCGCCTTCAATGCCGGAGCCGGCCGAGGTCTCTTTGCAGCAGAACTGGAGAGCCAAGACCTATTTACAGGTAGATAACAGTTATCTGGTCGTGCCGGACGCCGATGGCTTTCTGGTCATCGATCAGCACGCCCTGCACGAACGGATATTGTACGAGCAGATGTGCATGCGGTTACGCGAAGGACGGCTGCCCTCTCAACGCTTATTGATGCCGCATCCGTTTGAGGCGACGCCGTCCCAACGGGAAATTGTGGAAAAACAGCATGACTTGATTGAGAAAATCGGTATTGACATTGAGCCGTTTGGGCCCAATACCCTGGCGGTACAGGCATTTCCAATGTTGCTGGAACGTGTTGAGCCGACGTCGTTTGTGGTGGAGTTGCTGGACAAACTCATTGAAGACGAAGGCCACAGCAACGAAGAGCGGCTGCTGCATGAGATTTTGGATATGGCTGCGTGCAAGGCCGCCGTCAAGGCCGGTCAGCCCCTTTCAGAGGAGGAAATCGCCTATCTATTGGCCCATAAGGACGTGGTTCAGCGGACCAGTCGATGTCCGCATGGACGACCGACGACGCTTGTCTTTTCACGCAAAGACTTGGATAAACAGTTCAAACGGACGGGGTTCTGATGAGAGCTATCGGCAAAGATCAAGCGGGCTATGTCGTGCTGGCAGTGCTGATGGTGCTGGGGTTATGGGGGTGTTCTAAACGGCATGAAGCTGACGCGATGGAGACGTCCTCTCAAACGCGGATTGTCTCTCTGGCGCCGAATCTGACGGAGATTCTTTTTGCACTGGGGTTGGAGGATGAAATTGTCGGCGTTACCCGGCATTGCAATTACCCGCCGTCGGCACGGCAGAAACGACAGGTCGGCACCTTTTGGCAGCCGGATATTGAAGCGGTATTGGCGCAGCGTCCGACGCTGGTCGTAACGCTGGGATTTGAGCAGCAGCGTCAAGTCGCCCTGCGGCTTGAGAGGATCGGCTGCGCCACGTTGACGTTGGAAATTGATACGGTTGATCAGCTTTATGAGAGTATTTTAACACTTGGACGGGCTTTGGCTCGCAATGAACAGGCGCAGGCATTGGTTGCACGCTTGAGCGATGCCCAGCGGCAATGGCGTCAACGCAAGCCGGCTGTCTCGCCGCCGAAGGTTCTTTGGGTTGTTCAGCGAGAGCCGCTGCGTGTGGCCGGGACGAAAACGTTTATCAATGAACTGGTCAAAACAGTCGGCGGGGTCAATGCCATTGGCCCGACACTGCATTTCTATCCGCCCATCAGTGCCGAGCAGGTGTTGGCCGCACAGCCCGATGTTATCATTGAGCCAACCGATGAACCGGCACATTTAGACGACCAGCGTCGCTTGGCGGAGGGGTTTTACGCGGCCTATCGGTCGGTTCCGGCGGTGCGGAACGGCCGTATTTATATCGTGGACGGTGACGTGGTTTCGCGACTGGGTCCGCGACTGGATGAGGCGCTGGAGCACATCGCGCGTTGTGTATGGCAGGAGTAAACAATGCCTATGACGTTCAAATCTTTGCTCATTCGAATGGCCGTAGCGGCGGCCGTTTTGGGTGTCATTCTGGCAGTCTGTCTGCTGATAGGGTCCGAGCCGGTTTCGCTTGCCAAGGCGCTGCACGGTCCCTGGCTTGACGGGCAGGTCAATATTGACTACGAGATTCTCTTTCTCTTTCGCTTGCCGCGGGTGTTGTTGGCGGCGATTATCGGCGCAGCGCTGGCCGCAGCCGGCTGTGTCTTTCAGGCGGTGTTACGCAATCCATTGGCTGATCCTTATATTCTCGGAGTTTCCAGCGGCGCTGGGCTGGGGGCGATGATCGCAGCGATACTGGGCTGGACATGGTCGATGATGGGCCTAAGTGCGATGATGCTGGCGGCCTTTATCGGTGCGCTTGGCACGACCTGGCTGGTGTGGCTGATCGGCCGCGCCGCCGGACGTGCTAATATAACAGCTCTGTTGCTGGCCGGGGTGGTGGTCAATGCGTTTTTTTCGGCGATGATGATGTTCTTGGCCTCGATTGCACGTGCCACTCAAGTGCAGTCAGCAATGTTCTGGCTGATGGGCAGTATTTCCCAGATGCAGCAGTTTGAGGTGGTCGGCACGGCAGCTTTGCTGGTCGCCTTGGCGGTGTACGGGCTGATCCGACTGGGGCCGTCGCTGAATATGCTCAGTTTTGGGCCAGAGGATGCGGCGGCGATGGGGTTATCGATTTCAAAAGTCTGTTTTATCGCATTTGCGGTCTCGGCGCTGATCACCTCGGCGGCGGTGTGTCTGGGCGGGCTGATCGGCTTTGTGGGGCTGATTGTCCCGCATGCGGTGCGTCTGGTGGCCGGGCCGGACCATCGTCAGCTTATCCCGGTCAGCGCTCTGGTCGGCGGGGCGTTTGTGGCTCTTGCCGATACGGTGGCGCGGGTGGTGGTTGCGCCGGCGATGCTGCCGGTCGGTGTAGTGACCGCTCTGGCCGGAGGACCGTTTTTTTTGATCCTGCTTGTTCGTTATACCAGGAATGTGCATTGGGGGATTAAATGAGCCTGATTGACGGTTACAATCTCTCATTTGCCTACGGCTCGCAGCCGGTGCTGAAGAATTTGACGTTGTCGGTTCAGGCCAACGATTTTCTTGCGGTTTTGGGGCCGAACGGATCGGGCAAGACGACGCTGCTGAATTTACTGGCCGGTTTATTGAAACCGAAAACAGGGCAAATCACTGTCCAGGGCAAACCGATTCAGGACTATCGCCGCGCTCAACTGGCCGGTCTCATTGCGATGGTGCGTCAAAGCACGACGCCGACCTTTGGGTTTACCGTACGGGAAACAGTGCTGATGTCGCGCTATTTGCCAACGGGCAAGCTGTTCGAGACGCCGCACGACGCTCATTTGGTCGAGCAGGCAATGGCCATGACCGACACGTTGCGTTTTGCCGAACGGCCGTTGACGGCATTGAGCGGCGGTGAACGGCAGCGGGTCTTTATCGCACGGGCACTGGCTCAGGAAACGCCATTGCTGCTGCTGGATGAGCCGACCAGCCATCTGGATTTGAAACATCAGATCCGGATTTTTGAACTGCTCAAAAACCTTCGTCAAAATGAGAACAAAACCATCGTTCTTGTCAGTCACGACATTAACCTCATTCAGCATTACGCCGATTCGTTTTTGTTGATGGCCGCGGACGGCCGCACGGCCTATCGGCGCGACGCAAAAGGGCTTGATGCATCGACCATCGAATCCTTTTTTGAAGTCCAGGTTGCCCAGGGAACCATCGCGAACCGCCGCGTGGTTGTACCAATCGGGGTGTTCAAAACCTGACCCCGTGTTTCGAAGATTGCCCTTGATATCGACAAGAAGCCAGCGGGGTTGTTTTGTTGTTGAATGTGAATTGCAAATTAAGGGTAGGTCATATCTGTTCATTTGGCGCATAATTTCTTTTCGTTTATGTGTAAAATAGGATACAATAAAAAGCTAAAACTTTTTTATCAGAGTGGCGACGCTGAATTCAAAAACTGGTGATTAAGGGTAAGTTTCTGTGGCAAAAAAGGTTACTAAAAAAAAGGCGGTTGCCTCCAAGACCTCTAAGAAAACAAAAACTGCAATGCCATCGGCAACCAAAACGGTCAAAACCGCCAAATCGGTGAAGAAAAGCGTTAAAAAAACGACAAAAAAATCGACCTCAAAGCCATCCGCATCGAAAAAAAACGGGGCTTTGCCCTCCAAAACTACATCCCCAACACTGGCCGCACAGGAGTCCTCCGTTCCTTCGGTCAAGACAGATCGGGGGGCTCCAGTGAAAGTGAAAACGTATCTGACCAAGCCAGAGTTGAAACATTTCAGACGGCTGCTTGTGAGCAGATTGAAAGAAATCATTGGCGATGTGAATCATTTTGAAAGAGAGATTCTCAAAAAATCGCGTCAGGATGCCGCGGGGGATTTGTCCAGTATGCCGATTCATATGGCCGATATTGGAAGCGACAACTACGAACAGGAATTTACGATCGGGCTGATGAACAATGAGCGCAAGACGGTGCAGGAAATTCTTCTGGCTCTCCAACGCATCGAGGAAGGCACATACGGCATGTGTGAAGGAACCGGTGAGCCGATTTTCAAGCCTCGACTGGAGGCGTTTCCCTGGGCCCGATTTAGCGTCAAATATGCCGAAATGATTGAAAAGGGGCAGGTCGTGGAAGTTGCGGAGACGGACTTATCAAACGGTCGTATTGCGTCGATGCTGACTGAAACTGATGAATTGTGGGAGGAAGCCGACGACCACGAGGAGCAAGCGGAATATGCTGAAGACTATGGTGACGATTTTGACGATGACAAGTAAAGTGTTATGAATTATCAATGTCCCATTTGTGGTAAAGTGATTCCCTCGGCGACGACAGTCGGGGACGGCAAAAAACATATCAATGCGCCGTTTTTTCCTTTTTGTAGCGAACGATGTCGTCTGATTGACTTGGGCGCGTGGCTGGATGAGCGGTATCGGGTTGGCATTGAGCAGAATGACGACACGTCGCAGGAACAACATCCGCCGATGGAAGAGGATGATAGTTAGGTTTTTTTGTTTTTCTTCTTTCACTGCGACTTGTGGGGGTTCAGAACGCTATATGATGACAGCTCACAACAACGAAACATTAATTCTGGGCATTGAAACCAGTTGCGACGAAACCGCTGCGGCGGTGGTCAGCAATGGGTGCCAGATCAAATCCTCGATTGTGGCTTCCCAATCGCACCTCCATGAACGCTTCGGCGGCGTGGTGCCGGAAATTGCATCGCGTGCCCATGTGGAGCAGATTCTTCCGGTGGTTCAGGAAGCGATAGATCGGGCGGGGGTGACGGCCGAGCAGATTGCTGCGGTGGCCGTGGCCAATCAGCCGGGCCTGACGATTGCGCTGATGGTGGGTGTTACGGCGGCCAAAACGCTGGCTTGGGCATGGCAAAAGCCGCTGATCGCTGTCAATCACATTCACGCTCATTTGCAATCGGCAATGCTTGAACAGGCTGAGGAGATTGAATTGCCTGCGGTGGCGCTGGTCGTCTCCGGCGGGCATACGAATTTGTATGATGCCGAGTCCTGCCTGGATCTTAAACTGTTGGGCAGGACGATTGATGACGCTGCCGGTGAGGCCTTTGACAAGGTCGCGGCCATTTTGAACCTGCCCTATCCGGGCGGGCCGAGTATTGAAAAAATCGCCCGAGAAGGCAATCCGAAAGCCGTTGCCTTTCCACGTACCCTGTTGGACAAATCATCTCTCGATTTTTCTTTTAGTGGGCTCAAGACCGCGGTGCTCTATCATTGTCAGGGACAGGATATGAAAGGACAAAACCGAATTCCTGGGATGAGCCGACAGGAACTGGCCGATATTGCCGCTTCGTTCCAGGCGGCGGTGGTGGATGTACTCGTTGAGAAGACCCGACGAGCGGTCGAAAAGGTCGGTGCCAAGACTGTCCTTATCGGCGGGGGTGTGGCGGCTAACAGCGCCTTGAGGCAGGCGATGGAAACCCTGGCGAGCCGA
>JAAYQH010000101.1 GCA_012519365.1 Planctomycetota bacterium
GAATTCCGCCGAAAACTGTCGTCTTTTTGAGGTCATTGTTTCGAGTTCCTTTCTGGGCTTTTCGCTCCAGTATACCCGAAAACAACTCCACCTTAAACCCCTGTCCAGTTTTTGGGGACACGCTTATATGTCGAGATCGTCGCCAAAATGTATCTCGACATTTTCTCGGTAAAGTTTATCTGATTCCTTCATTTTGTGCCGCGCGATCATCAGCCGAATTGCATAGCCGATAGCGGAAAACCCGGCCACAAAAAAAACCGCCGCAGCCAGAAAAGCGAACAGGTCTTTCAATAGAAACACCAGCATCCCAAAACCGATCAGCAATAGACCGGTTATAAACGCTGTCCATGCCAAACTTTTGGCCGCCTCTGAAAACGGGTCACCTTGATAGAAAAATCGAAACATAATACATCCTTAAAAAGATAAAGGGTCAAGAGAAGTTACTCACCCTCACGACCTTTGGCACAGTCATCCGTACATTTTTCCCATTCTACACTATCTTACGGTTTCGTCCAGTTCAATGTGCGTCAAAAAATCCGCCTCATCATTCCCGCACCTTCGGTCTTGCAAACTCAGGGGCTTTTGTTATGATGGTCGCCTATGACAGAGCCCAAACACCAACTTACAACCGGTTCCGTAGCACGGAACAAACGCGCTTGGCACGACTATGAAATCGTCGAAAAAGTCGAGGCCGGGCTCCAATTGGTCGGCACCGAAGTGAAGAGTCTGCGAAATAAGCAGTGCGACCTTGAGGGGGCATTTGCGCGAATTCAGGATGGGGAATGCTGGTTGATGGGCTGCAAAATCGCTCCCTACGCACAAGGCGGCTATGTCAATCACGACCCTTTGCGAAAACGTAAACTCCTGCTGCATCGCAGCCAAATTAAAAAAATTCGCACCAAACTGGAGCAACGCGGTTTTACGTTGATTCCGCTAAGTGTTTATTTTAACTCACGCGGCTTGGCCAAAGTGGAGCTGGGACTGGCTCACGGCAAGCGCAAATACGACAAACGCCGACAACTGCACGAACAACAGGTAAGACGCGATATGAATCGCGGCTTTAATCGAAAATGAAAAGATAAGATAACCCCTATTGCTGTAAAGCGAGGAAGGACGACATTATGGCCGATGAAGCCAAAGAAAAAAAATTGATCATCGACGAAGATTGGAAAGCACAGGCCCAAAAAGAAAAACAACAGCTCAAAGAAGAAGTGGAAAAGGCCTCTTCGAGAAAAGAGCGTTCCGATTTGCCGGAGGCCGATTTTGCCGGGCTGGTCAGCATGCTGGCTACCCAGGCTTTTTATGCGTTGGGGCTGATTCGTACCGAAGAAGACAAAGACAAACAGATCGAGCCGGACTGGGCGATGGCACGCTATAATATAGACTTGCTGGCGATGCTTGAGGACAAATGCAAAGGCAATTTGCAGCCGGAGGAAAAGGCAATGCTCGATGCCACACTTAGCCAATTGCGGATTGCCTTTGTCGAATTATCAAAATAAGACCAAAACAAGATGTCTGACTTTTGATTTCTGATGTCTGACCTCCGATTTCTGAGCTGAGGATAACAATGGAACACATACTCGATATGATTTTGGCGGACACCCGCCAGGCCTTAGTGCGTCGCAAAGCGGAAGTTTCGCTTGAAATCCTGAAAGAAAAAGCCCTCGTTCAGCCCAAATGCCGCAATTTCTATCATGCGGTCACAAAACCCAATCGGCGTGGCCTGAATGTCATCGCCGAGATCAAAAAAGCCTCGCCCTCGGCCGGGCTAATTCGCGAGGATTTTGACCCTGTTCAGATCGCCCAAATCTATCAAACCTGCGGCGCCGATGCGGTCAGTGTACTGACCGAGGAAAAGTATTTTCAGGGTCGATTGGAATATCTCACGACCGTCAAAGAGGCGATTCAACTGCCGGTGTTGCGAAAGGATTTTATTGTCGATCCGTATCAGGTTTATGAGGCCCGAGCCGCCGGTGCTGATGCGATTTTGCTGATTGCCGAGGCCCTGACGCCGTCGATGCTGATGGATTTGCTGATTTTGGCCAATGACTTGACGCTGACGACACTGATTGAGGTACATGACGCCGATTCGCTGCTGCAAGTTCGCAGTCTAATCGGTTTCCCCCAAAAACACTACAGCGTCTTGGGTATCAACAACCGCGATCTGCGTACGATGCAAGTGGATATCAACACCACCGCCCGCCTGGCCGAGTTGGTTGAGCAGCGCCGCGAGCTGATCGCCGAAAGCGGCATTCGCTCTCGCCGCGACGTAGAAAAATTGATTCGTCTCGGTATCGGCGGCGTATTGATCGGCCAGACGCTGTGTGCCGCGCCCGATATTGCCGCGAAGTTTAACGAACTCTTTGAGCCGGAGCCAAGGGAGTGAACCCTGTAACGTTGTCCACCATCGGCTTGGCAATGGGCCTGTTCGGAGGCATGCTCGGCATCGGCGGCTCACTGATTATGATCCCGGCTTTGGTGTTTTTTTACGGCGAAAATCAACACCTCTATCAGGCATCGTCGATGATCTGCAATTTTTGCGTAGCTTCGGCCTCACTTTTAGCCCATCGAAAGGCCCGGACCTTGGTTCCCGAAGTACTGTGGCGCATGATTCCAATGGCGGTGGCAGGTATTGTCGCCGGCGTGGCGCTGAGCAATATTCCTTTTTTTGCAGGCAAAAATAGTTACCTTCTGGCCCGTTTGTTCGGCGGCTATTTGGCGGCAGTGGCAATCTATAATGCCGCACGCATGTCCCGCCGACCTGCGCCCAGTAGCAACGTGAGCAACCCCGGCGCCTATCAAACGCCTCTATTAAAAAAAATCTCAAGCGGTATCGGCCTGCTAACCGGATTGGCCGCCGGTTTGCTGGGAATCGGAGCCGGCTCGGTGGCTACGCCCCTGCAGCAGTTTTTGCTGCGTCTCCCACTGACGCAGGCAATGAGCAATTCTGCCTCCATTATTGTCGGCATCGCCTGGATCGGCGCTGTTTACAAAACCGCCACATTGCCGCAACACGGAATCGCCGTTTCCGACTCGCTTAAAATTGCCGCCTGGATTATCCCGACGGCACTGCTGGGCGGATTCGTAGGGGGCCACTTGATGCACCTCTTGCCCCGTTGGGTTGTCAGAGGATTATTTATCGCCGTGTGCCTTGTCGGCGCGTGGAAGCTACTTACCGTTTCGCCGGCCGCATAGCGCCTTTAACAAAACACTCTGCTTTCCGGAACATACGATCCCGCGGGGCATGCCCTCTCTTATCCCTTTGACCATCTTTTGTGACTACTACAAATCAGAGCATCGGAATATAGCCGTGATTCATATACTCCATATCAGGATTATTATTCTGTACTCGATCGGTAATTGTCCCCTTCATTAAATCAATAGTCCGCTGGTCTTCCCATCGTTTTTTCTCCGCGTGTCCGTCGGCAAACCCAATGGTACTCTGATCGTTGTGATAATAAGCCGGCCAATCCCACCATTGCCAGTAGTTGCCGTTTTCCATCAACACAAAACCGCCTTGATTCCATACTTGTTGCTTGGCAGAAACATCTTCTTCCACGAACACATGCTTATTGCCCGGCGACCGAATGTCAGTAAAACGAGTAGCTACCTTCAGTACGCGTGTTTGGCCGTTTGGCATGTTCACAGTGCGATATTGTGAAATCGGTGAATAAAGCCCACCCGAGCGCCGTATAAAATCTTCTCCATTCATCAACCCTGTAATCGCGTAGCTGCGATACACCGCATAGGGCTCAATTTCTCGAACCATCGTGCGGTCCCCAGGGCAATGGTACAACTCGACATCGTTGGTATAGGGAAATAGTTTTCCCGCACGAATACCGTTGAGCCGATATTCAAGGGTAATCTCATTATCAGGGGGGACGACATGTAATTCAGGATTATCACTGTCGTGATATAAGGGACGTTCAACCCAGCGATAAGGAGTGGCACGGGTACCGGAGTAATACGTTGAGCCGCCTACAAGCAGTCCATCATAATTTTCTTGATACAGGTGCCATGCTGTCGACAGTCCTTTTTGGTTCGCCAGACATACTGCACCCGTGGCCACTTCCTTGACCACACGCAGCGACGGGACAATAATCGACATAAGCAGGGCGATAATAGCGATGACAACCAGCAGTTCAATGAGCGTAAAGGCCTTTGTGCGTTCCATATCGATCCTCATCTTAAGAATTGTGAAAAGAGAATGAAATTTATTCTATAAACCATCTGTGGCTTCCGGCCTAAATTGAATACTGTGAACCACTCCATTTATTATAGGCATATAATTTACAAATTCTAAATAAATTCACAAAAAATTGCATTTATTCGTAAAAAAAATATACAACTTGTCTTTATGCGAACATTTTTACTCTTCATCTATCCAACAGATGTCAGCCTTCACAGTGAGAAACTCTAAAATCACAGTTGGAATTTCATTATCGGAAGCGAATTTCTTTGCAAAAAAGTGGTTACACTTTTGCGGTTTTTGTTTACAATACCTGCCCATGGAAACACCCAAAGAGGTACAATTTATCTTGGCCTCCGTCTCACCGCGACGGCAAGACCTGCTTCGTCAGGCCGGTTATCATTTTGCCGTTGAGCCGTCTTGCATCGATGAGAGGGCGTTTGAGCAGAATGCCTCTGATTCGCAGCAACTCAGTAAACAACTGGCGTTGGCCAAAGCCTTAGAGGTCGCTCGACGCTATCCTGAACAGGTTGTCGTAGGGGCCGATACGGTTGTCGATGCCGACGGCCGAATCATTGGCAAACCAGATGATGCCGCTCATGCTGAACAAATCACCCGTTTGCTCTTTAACCGTCCGCATAAGGTCATCACCGGCGTAGCGGTGGTGTGCCGTGCCAAAGACGTTCAAATTGTCGAAGCCGACATTTCGACCATTTATCCTCGCCCACTGACCGAACAGCAAATCGCCGCACATATTGCCTCGGGCAACTGGCAGGGCAAGGCAGGGGCTTACGGTATTCAGGAATCCGGCGACGAGTTTATTCTTCGTGTTGACGGCTCGTACACCA
>JAAYQH010000102.1 GCA_012519365.1 Planctomycetota bacterium
CCGCCATCGGTGTTCGGCCGCGATGGGCCCACGCATAGTACGGAATCGCCGAAAACGCCCGTTCGGTGCGTTCCAGTCCGCCGTCCAGCGTCCGTTGCAACTCCAAAGCCTTCCCCTCAATCACCGTTACCCCGCCAAGCAGGTCGGGCTTGAACGAACTGGTCAGCGTTGCCTCATCGGGCAGCATCAGGTTCAATACCCGTCCGCCTTCCACATCGAGGCCTTCCAGACAATATACCAGCGGCCCCCCCTGCAGGGCGACCTTGCCGACATTCTCCCGCACCCGTTCATCGCAAACCACCCGTCGAACCGCCATAGGCAATTCAAGTGTGATCCGGTCCCCAGCTTTCCACGTCCGCTCAAGCACCGCGTAGCCGTTGATAAGATGCACCGGGACCGCCTGGCCGTTGACCGCCAAATGAATAGGCCGCTCGGCCGGTTGCAACTCTGAATACAGCGTGCTGGGCACAGGCTTGTTCCGCGCCCAGCCGGGTATTCGCAGTTTTAACGCGAAGGACTGCGCCGCGGCCGGTTCGACCGTCAGTTCAACGGTGCCCTCGAAGGGGTATTGGGTCGATTGGGTCAGTTTGACAGGCTGCTCGCCGATGGCAACCTCGCTGCGCCCATGAACATACAGGTTGACATACACCGCCTCGTCCCGCACTGCATAAACATAGCCCGGCACCGAAGCCATAAACCGGCAAATGTTGCTCGGACAGCACGCACAGCCAAACCACGGCTGACGTTCATGGCCGGCAGGGCTTTCTAGCGGATTGGGGTAGAAAAAGTGCATCCCATCCAGTGCCACGCCGCTTAGGACGTTGTTATACAGCGACAATTCCATCACATCGATATAATCGGCCTTGCCGTGCAGCAGAAACATCCGATGATTCCAGAACACATTGGCAATCGCCGCGCACGTCTCGCAATAGGCGGTGCGGTTGGGCAGTTCATAATTATCCCCGAACGCCTCGCCTGCATGGCGGGCCCCGATGCCGCCGGTAATATAGAGTTTTTTCGAGACCACGTTGTCCCAAATCGCGTCAATGGCCTTCAGATACGCCGCATCGCCGGTCAATCCTGCCACATCCGCCATGGCCGCATACATATATGCCGCACGCACCGCATGGCCAACCGCCTCGGTCTGTTCAATCACCGGTTTGTGATCCTGACTGTAAGGACCGTAAAGCCGACGTTTATCGGCGTTGCGACCCCGCATATCGAGGAAAAATTTGGCTTGGTTAAGGTATTTTTCATTTCCGGTTACCCGATACAGTTTCACCAGGCCAATTTCAATTTCCTGATGGCCCGGCGGGTCGATCCGACCGCTCGGATTGAACACCGAACAGACCAAATCCGCATTTTTGACGGCAATATCCAGAAAACTTCGTTTGCCCGTGGCCAAATAGTGCGCCACCGCCGCTTCGTACATATGCCCGACATTATACAGCTCGTGGGAGTCGCGAATGTTGTCCCATCGCTGCTTGTCGTAGCAGCAAGCGATGTTGCGTCCGCCTTTGCGGGCCTGCGCCGTCCAGGCCGTATACAGATAGCCGTCCGGTTCCTGGGCCGCACCGATCCACCCAATCAGCTGATCCAGATACGCATCCAATTCCGCATCGGGATGCACCATCAAACTGTACGACGCCCCCTCAATAATCTTGTACACATCGCTGTCGTTGAAGCCAAAATCCCCCTCCCAGGGTTTGTCCGACAGCTTGGCGGCCACCTTGAAGTTTTCGATCCGCCCGGTCTGCTCGGACTGCTTGAACGCGAACGGGATCGTGGCTGTGCGGTTGGTCTCTATCCGCGGCAGCCAGAACTCATCGCCCACATGGACCTGCGTAAACGCCACTGGCTGATAGGGGTAATCCTTGAAAAGGGGGACAGGCTCAGCCCCAACAGTCCAAACGCACGCTAACGAAAACAGTGAAATAACCAAGATAGATACTTTCTTTTTGTACATTGTTTGTGTCCTTTCAAATTGTTCAGGCAGGATATGCCGCTCATTATAAAAGACAAACGATGCAAAATGTCAAATCTTTTTAGATTTTGCGAATTTTTGGGCGATTTTTTCAAATTTTCTGAACTTTATCAGAACAATGTACGTCATATCCGGAGAGTTGCTGTCGAAAAATAATTGTTCGTGGTGTTCTTTATCCAATGCACCTGAAATTAGGATGAAACCGCAAATGATACACGGAGTCAAAATGAACACAACGGTCCCTACAAAGACGTTCTGTACTGTTATTTTCTCGTTTCTCGTGGGCCTGTCTGCGGGCGCAGCGGCGAATTGGCCGACATGGCGCGGGCCAAATAGGATGGGAATTGCCGAGGGGAATCCTCCTTTGACTTGGAGTGAAGAGCACAACATCCAGTGGAAAATGCCCCTTGAAGGCGACGGCTCCAATTCGACGCCGGCCGTCTGGGGGGAAAAACTGTTTTTCCAGATTGCCGTAGAAACCGATAAAACCCCCCCAGCCTCTGCCGAACAGGCCGGCCCGATAGCCGGCCGCGGACGTACCCCAAGCAGCCTGTATCAATTCAAAGTGGTCTGCTTGGATCGCACAACCGGCAAAACACTCTGGACTACCCAAGTCCGCGAAACCGTTCCTCATGAAGGCCACCATGGCGACCATGGCTTGGCTTCCTATTCGCCCGTGACCGACGGAACTGCCGTCTGGGCCAATTTCGGGTCGCGCGGCCTGCACTGTCTGACGCTGGACGGGCAGATCAAATGGCAAAAAGACCTGCCCTTAATGCGAATTCGCGGCACCTTCGGCGAGGGCAACTCACCGCTGCTGGTAGAGAACAAGCTGATAGTCGTCGGCGATCACGAAGACCAATCCTATATCATCCGCCTTTGACAAAGACACAGGCAAGATTCTCTGGCGCCAGGACCGCGACGAACCGACCGCCTGGACATCGCCGATTGCCGTAGTAGAAGAGGATGGAAAGATTCAAATCATCGTCAGCGGAACCAACCGCATTCGCGCCTATGATGCCCAAACCGGCCAGGTCATCTGGCAATGCGGGGGACAAACGCAAAACGTCATTCCCACTCCAGTATGCGGACACGGCATAGTCTATTGCACCAGCGTCTGCCGATCGGGCGGTAAGTGCCGCCCCTTAAAACCGTGCATAATTCAACCTTATCAATCTCGCTTTGCCCAAATTAACAGGAGCTAAGGCGCCGTTGTTTTTTTGCCTGTTTTCGTTGTCGGTAGTAGGAAATAAGCCGCAGGGATACAGAGTGGGCCAAACCCGCTGCGATAAACCCAAGAATGACCCCCCCCACGAGCATTTCAAGCCCGATATTCATTGCTGTGGAAGTAACGTCTTTCCAGAACGCCTGCGTGTGAAACTCGGTCAGTAACCGATACAATGACAGCGTTTCATCGAATAAATGGTCCATCTGTTCCGGGTTGAGTTCCGGTTTGGAGGGGCGCATCTTCAATATCAACCGGCCGAGCCGATAGGCCGGATAATAAACAAAGACGGCCGTTGCCGCATTACTGACCCATACTCCCAACACCGCTACCATTCGGTTGGCTTTGAGCAATGAGGCCGTTATCCATGCCAGCATCATCTGCAATCCCATCACCGGCAGATACGCGATAAACACCCCGATCGCCAGCCCCTTTGCGATGCGTTCAGGGGAATCATTAACGTGGAGAATGCGCGTCTTTACAAACCGCAGCATCGGCCGCAATCGCAAGAGGAGTTTCGTCCGCAGCGAAATTTTCATTTCGGCTCGTCTGCTATCTGTGCTGCCATCTGACGGTCAATTGCGTTGAGAACCGCCTGGACGCTGACTTGTTCAATGCGATGAGCCGGCTTTCGGCTGCGAATGGCGGTGCCGCGTTGTTCCGGCTCGACGGCCACGACGGCGTCGGGCTGCTTGTATGGCCCGACCCACGCCGGGTTGGTCGGCCCAAAGATCAGCACCGTCGGGCGCCGCAGCGCCACGGCGATCTGCCCAGGGCCGGTATCATTGGACACCACCAGCCCAGCCTGAGCCAGCAGCGCAACCAACTGAGGAATGGTGGTTTTTCCGCATAAATCGGCTATCGGCACGGTGGCGGCATGCTGAAGCGCCGCGACAATCTTTTTTTCGCCGGGCGAACCGACCGCTGCGATGGCCAGGCCGTATTTTTTGGCGACAAACTCGGCCACCGCGGCAAACCGTTCAACCGGCCAGCGTTTGCTCTCGTGAGCGGCCCCGGCAATCAGCACCGCAAATCGCCCCGCCTCAAGCCCTGCATCCTTCCTCAGTGCCCCCACGGACTGCACCACCCCTGAAGGCGGCTCAAACCGAATATACGGCTCAAACTCCTCGACCCCCACCGCCTTTAACATCGCGCGATACAAGTCCACCATATGCAGCGACCCTTCCGGCCGGCGGACCCGATGCGTATAAAACAGCGGCGCCCCCTCGCGAGCCGAGGCTGCCCCCACGCGCATCGGGCAGCCTGACAGCCACCCCAGCAAAGCCGTACGTAAAAGCCCCTGCAAATCCAGCACCAAATCGAAGCGCTCCCCACGAAGCCGGCCAATCAGCTCGCGCATCGCACAAAAACCGGCCGAGGTGTACCACCGCCCCAGCAAGCGCCGCTCAAACAGCAGCGTCTCGTCCACTCCTCGAACACACGTCAACAGCGGCGCAAATTCACGACGTATCATCCACGTTATGCGGGACTCCGGAAATGCCTTTCGCAGCGCCTCCAGCACCGGAAGGGCATGCACCACATCGCCCAGCGACGACGGCTTGATGATCAAAATATTCTGATAGCCCATAGCAAGGGTCGATTGTTACGTTTGGAACAAAAAGACACAACACAGATCCTATGGGGAATTGTACGCGCAAAACCACCCGCATGCAAGACCTGTATTCTGACTGACAGCAATCAAACGCGATTGAGCGTAACCCTGCACCCTTATTTAATCAGACGGATACTGACCGGGTATCGGAAAGCGCGACCCTGACCAGCAGCCACACAACCCATAATGCAGAATACAAGCTCCGCAATCATTATCAGCGGCAAAAGAAAAATCCCAATGAACACAAAAACCAACACACAGGCTATCGCATACCCTATAACAACGGTGATTTGGAAATTCAGCGCTTCTTTGCCCTGGTCGTTGACAAAGGCACTCTGGTCCTTTTTGATCAGCCAGATAATCAGCGGCCCCAGGAAACTGGAAAAAAAGCCCAGCAGATGGCACAACAGCCCCAGATTCTTGTCATCTTGGCTGACCGTGCCGCTCGGCGGCGGAGGCGGAGAAGTTAATGGACTTTCCGGAGGGGTTTGGGTATTTTGCGACGAAGATGGACTCTCTTGAGGCGACCTTTGCGGTTCCTGTGACGGCGGGATGTTCTCATCTGGGTTGTTGCTCGGTGCGTTCTGATCCATAGCGTAATCCTCCCTAAACAAAGGTTTCCGATAATTCAACATTGTACATCCGTTTGCCCCATTAAAAGTCAGACATTCGCATCTGTCAAGTCAATTGTTGCGCCGCGGCTTCATTGATGGCTGCGGATGCGGATTTTCTTTGACGCAAAGGCGTTTGCTCAATATACTTCGAATTTTACTGGATTTGACGACGGTTTGCTGGAGATGCTCTATGCTCAATAATTCCAAAATTATCGGCGAAGGAATTACTTTTGATGATGTGCTGTTGCTACCGGCCCGCAGTGATTTTGTGCCGGCGCAGGCCGATACCCGAACTCGGCTGACCCGGCACGTAACGATCAATATTCCCCTGGTCTCGGCGGCGATGGACACCGTAACCGAGTCGGCCCTGGCCATTGCGCTGGCCCAGGAAGGCGGTATCGGCATTATCCACAAGAATCTGACCATTGAGGCGCAGCAGCGTGAGGTGACCAAGGTCAAACGCTCCGAAAATGGCGTGATTTTAGATCCGATTACGCTCACTCCTGAATTGCCGGTCTCCACGGCCCTGCAATTGATGAATGAGCAGAATGTCTCGGGCATTCCGATTGTCGAAGGCACCAAACTGGTCGGCATCCTGACACGACGGGATTTGAAGTTTCTGACGGACAAATCCGTACGGATTCGCGATGTGATGACCAAGACCAATCTCGTTACCGGTCCGGCAGGCACTACGCTTGAACAGGCCAAGGACATCCTGCGAAAACACCGCGTCGAAAAACTGCTGCTGGTCAACGACAAAGGCGAACTGGCCGGACTGATTACCATGCGGGATATTGACCGCGTGCAGCAGTTTCCGAATGCGGTGCGCGACCCTCGCGGCCGATTGCGGGTCGGCGCGGCCGTCGGCGTCAAGGATCGCGACCGTGTCAAGGCCCTGATCAAGGCAGAAGTGGATGTTATCGTGGTGGATACCGCCCACGGTCACTCAAAAAACGTCCTGGAGATGGCCGCGTGGGTTAAGGAGAATTTCAATATCGATGTGATTGCCGGCAACATTGCCACCGCCCAAGCC
>JAAYQH010000103.1 GCA_012519365.1 Planctomycetota bacterium
GAGTCGATCAGCCGCCGGTTCATGAGTTGCGGCGTTGTGAAGACGGCAAGCGCCTCTGCGTTCTGGAGCAGGCCGACGTCTCGGCGTTGTATGAGGCCGGCTGGCAGGTGCCCGAACCGTTCCTCGCCAAAGGCCGCGACGGCCAAACCGACATTTACGGTCTTATCATCCGTCCGACCACCTTCGACCCCAATGTAAGTTACCCCATTATTGAGCACATTTACGCCGGTCCCCAGGATTCTTTTGTCCCCAAAGCCTTTCAGCCCTATCTTCATATGATGCAGATGGCTGAGTTGGGCTTTATTCTTGTCCAGATTGACGGCATGGGCACCTCCAATCGCTCCAAGGCCTTTCACGATGTCTGCTGGCAGAATCTGGCTGATGCCGGTTTGCCGGATCGAGTCTTGTGGATCAAGGCCGTTGCGGAAAAATACCCTTATATGGATAGCCGGCGGGTTGGTATTTATGGCGGCTCGGCCGGCGGGCAGAACGCCGCCGGCGCCGTGATGACCCACGGCGATTTTTACTCCGTGGCCGTGGCCGACTGCGGCTGCCATGACAATCGAATGGACAAACTTTGGTGGAATGAACAATGGATGGGCTGGCCGGTTGGGCCGCATTATGAGGCCAACTCCAATGTGACGTTAGCGCCTGGCCTAAAGGGCAAGCTGCTGCTGGTTGTTGGCGAGATGGACACCAACGTCGATCCCGCTTCGACGATGCAGGTAGTCAATGCCCTGATCCGGGCGGACAAAGATTTTGAGTTGCTCGTGGTACCCGGTGCCGGGCACGGTGCCGCCGAAACGCCGTACGCCAGCCGCCGCCGTGCCGATTTCTTTGTCCGCCATCTGCTGGGTGTTGAACCTCGGCACGAATAATGCCGATTGTTGAACAAGGAGCTAAGGATGAATGCCAAAGTACTAATTGTGGACGACCAGAGGGATTTGCTTGATCTGCTCAGCATGGCGCTGACGCAGCAAGGCTACATTGTCCGAACCGCCGCCAGCGGGGCTGAGGCCATTGAGGCCATCGCCGCCGACAAGCCCGACCTGATCTTGCTCGACATTATGCTCGGCGATATATCGGGCATCAAGTTGACCACCCGCTGGAAAAACGACGCCCAGACTGCCCACATCCCTATTATCCTGCTTACGGCCAAAGACAGCGAGACGGATATTATCGTCGGCCTGAGTGTGGGTGCGGATGACTACATCACCAAGCCGTTCAGTATGCCCATTCTGCTGGCGCGGATGGAGGCGGTGCTACGTCGGGCCTATCCAGAGTCGCCGGCGGTCCAGGAAATCCTTTCGGCCGGGCCGATACGTCTGTTCCCCGCGGGACGGCAGGCTTTTGTCCAAGGCTCGCCGGTCGATCTGACGGGTGCCGAATTTAATCTTTTGCAGGCACTGATCAAGGCCGGCGGTCAGGTCCTTTCACGCGAAGAGTTGCACGGCGCGATGACGCCCAATTCCGACCAGGCGGGTAACGTGCGGGTTGTGGATGTGCACATTGCCTCGCTGCGAAAAAAACTCGGCAGGGCTCGCGCTCTTCTCAAGACTGTCCACGGCCAGGGCTACCGCCTCGTCGTTTAGCTCAAACCCAGCAGAAAGTCGGCTGCTGGAAGATAAGAGGACTGCGGCCGAAAGCCGGCAGAAGAGCGTTTCTATGGCGGATATACAAATCAACAATATGCTGTTTATTCCGGAAAGCTGTCTTAGTTTTCAGGCCGCCCGCAGTTCCGGCCCCGGCGGCCAAAACGTGAACAAACTGAACACCCGCGTGACGTTGATTTTTGACCTGCCAAATTGCCCGACCTTAACTGACCCGCAGCGCCAGCGGCTGCGCAGCGTTTTATCTTCCCGCCTTGACAAAGACGGCCGCGTGCGTATCTCCTCCCAGCGTCACCGCAGCCAGTACGCCAATCGTCAAGACGCCCTTGAGCGATTCCGGGCCCTTGTTGCCGAAGCCCTTCGTGCCCGCCCCAAACGGCGAAAAACAACCGTTCCCCCCGCAGCGCATCGCAAACGCCTCGAACAGAAAAAACGCCGTTCGCTGATCAAACAACTGCGGTCATCAGTTGATAATGATTGAACCTAAATTGTAAAAACTCCTATTTGAAATGGAGGCATAAATAACGGCATATTTTGTTTTTTTCCAAAAAATTTAATTGACAAAACAAAATCGAGTCGATTTACTTGAAACTGTGTTAAAAGATTGTTCCCGTCCCTCGGAGCGGTCTTTGTTATGATATTGAGGGATTTTCGGCAAAGCGGGCCAAAGTGGTCCAAGGAGTGTCACGTGAGTGTTGGTACAGTAAAGTGGTTCAACGAGAAAAAGGGGTTCGGTTTCATTACACCTGACGATGGCGGCGATGACCTGTTTGTTCATCACACCAATATCGTCGCCAAAGGCTTTCGGACGTTGAAAGACGGCCAGAGGGTCGAGTATGAAGCGGCTCAGGGCAAGAAAGGGATGGAAGCAACATCCGTCAAACCGTGTTAAGTTGTGATAGCGCAGATGCTCACAATCGGGCCTGCTGAACGAAGCAGGCCTGTTTTTTTGCGCCCACCTTATTTTTGCCCTTTTTTATTATCCGACAGCGTCCAGCCGGCGTAATCGCCTTTATCCAAAACGCAATTCGTTCAGGTGCGCAAATGACGGTCAGTATGGGGAGATATCATTTTTTGATATGAATCATTGATATCCTCGTCATAAACGCGGATTATTAATGCAGCTCGTGCCGGTGTGTGAATGTGTGCGTTATCCCCTTTGGGGTATGTTTGCCGCCGGGGGCTAATATTTTCGCCGAAACTTGGCGGTTGGGATGTTCAGCAACTTGCGATATTTGGCCACGGTACGTCGAGCAATGTTGCCCATGCCCGCCTCGGCCAGTTTTTTCCGGATTTCCTCATCACTGAGCGGGTTGGTTTTGTCCTCATTGTTGACGATTTCTTCCAGTTTGGCCTTGATGGCATCGTAGCTGTGCTGATGGCCGCTTGGGTCTTCAAGTCCTCCGCTGAAGAAGCTCCGCAGCGGCAAAATGCCCTGGGGACACTGCACATATTTGCCCGCCACTGCCCTTGAGACAGTCGCGATATGTACCCCCACCTCTTCGGCAATCGTTGCCATCGGCAGCGGCTTGAGATACAACTTGCCGTGCGTAAAGAAATCGTGCTGGTGGCGGACGATCGCCCGGGCGACTTTCAGCAATGTATTTTTGCGCTGCTCTACGGCATCCATAAACCACTGGGCCGACCGGATATTTTTTAACAAAAAATCCCGCGTCTGATCGTCAATCGAGCGGTTGCGTGCCATTTTCTTGTAAAAACTGTTGATTCGCAGCGCAGGCACAAACGAATCAGCCAGCCGAACCTCGTAACCGCCCCGGTCATCCGGCTCGACAATCACATCCGCGTTGATCGGATAGTTTTCATTTCGTCCGACCCCCAGCCCCGGCGATGTATCCAGTTTGCTGAGCCGCTCAATAGCCTCATTGATGCGTTCCACCGAGCAGTTCATTTTTTTGGCAATCTGCGGCAGATTGTTTTCCAGTAGCTCCGTCCAGTATTTGCTGACCAGTTCAATCTCAAACGACAAATCCTCCGGCGATTGGCGCATCTGAATCAGCAGACATTCCCGCAGATCGCGCGCCCCGACGCCGGGCGGATCCAGCTTTTGCACCAGCTCGAGGGCCGCTTGCAGATCCGCCATCCCAAAAGGGTGCTTCTCTTTGTTGTGCAGTTGTTCCAGCCGAACTGTCAGATAGCCCTTTTCGTCCAGATAGTCGATAATCAATTCACCCGCTGCTCGTACCTTCTCATCGACATCCATCAGCCGCCATTGGTCTTTAAGCCAGTCGTTGAGCGATTGATCCTGAGCGGCCGTGTTCAGCAGCGCCTCCATTTTCTTATCCGGATCGCCACTGCCGGACGGCTGCGGATGGATGGGCCCGCCATTATTCAAATACTCGTCAAAATCCTCGCCGAAATCCTCCAGCCGCTGAAAATCCTCGATGTGGTCGTTGTCATCGCCGATGACCATCTCTTTTTCGTCGGTAGAGGTCTGCGAGGCTGCGGCCGATTCGGCCGTTTCCGAGTCCGCCTGTTCGGGCTGATCGGCTGTTTCCAGCACGGGGTTGCTGTTCAATTCGGCCTCAATCCGCTCCTGCAGCGCAAGTAGCGGCAGTTGAAGGATTTCCATCGATTGGATCATCCGCGGCGCCAGCTTCATCCGCTGCTCCATCCGCATCTGACCGGTCATTGATAATTTCATCGCCATATCGACATTGCCTATGGTTATTCAGGATACAGTTGCTCTTATACCTTACGCCATTATACCATCACACCGTCCGAAAATACAGCACCGATTTTATGGATTATTGACGAATAACGAATGACGAGGTATTTTAACCCGGATTTCCCAAGTAAATCCGTGCAAAAAGGTAAGATTTTGA
>JAAYQH010000104.1 GCA_012519365.1 Planctomycetota bacterium
AGCTGTGGCTCAGTCCGACAACAAACCCGGCCGATAGAATCAAAATTGCCGAAGTGCCCGGTTATACCAGTTATCAGCAATGGAACAAATATCCCTCGTCGCAGCAATCGTCTTCTTACTCTCTGGCGGGCGGCAGGCCGTATTATATTATGGCCCTGCACAAAGAAGGCGGCGGCGGGGACCATCTGTCGGTTGCCTGGAGCGGGCCGAACTTTTCGCGCTGCATCATTGCCGGCGAGAATCTGATGCCGTACGCGCCCGATTATTCGTGGGGCCCTGTCTTTAACAGCTCGCTGCTGTTTGCCGAGAATGCGTTGGAAGGCTATTCTTATCAGGCCAGCGTGGCAGGCACAGCCGTCGCGCTGGATGGCGAAGCGGTTACCTATTCCAAACTTGCCGGTCCGATGTGGCTGAAGGTAGAGTCGAACGGTTTATTGCACGGTGTGCCGGGGGACGGCGACACCGGGCGACAATCGTTTGGAATACGCGCTACCGATGCACAAGGCGCCGCGTCGGATATCCTGCTTGAACTGAACGTGCAGAACACCTATACCGGCCAAGCGGGACTGGCGGATTTGGCGGCACTGGCGGGATTCTGGCTCACAGAGGGCTGTTTGGATGTTCCCCCGTGCGGCGGGGTGGACTTGACCGGCGATGGACAAGTGGATAATGCAGACCTGAATATCTTCTCAAAAATGTGGCTGATTGATGACCCGTCTCAAGGGTTGTTGTCAAGCTGGCCGTTTGACACGGACGCCTCCGACAGCACTGCTGAACACCATGGCCTCCTCATTAACGGGGCCCACATCACCGAAGAAGATGTTATTGGCACACTCGGCAAAGGGGCATTGTCGCTGGATGGACTTGGCGGCCATGTGCAGATACCCAACTTCAAAGGAATCGGCGGCAAAGCCCCTCGCACGGTATCGGCCTGGATTAAATCGCCTGGCGCTGGGCATAATATGGTCATTACCTACTGGGGACGGAATGCCGTCGGGCAACAGTACCTCTTCGGCGTGTTTGCCGACGGAAGTTTGGCGATCTATTCGCAGGGCCCCCATATCAAAACCCTCAGGCAAGTCGTGGACAATCGCTGGCACCACGTGGCCGCGGTTTTGCCGGAAAGTGACTCGCCGAAGCTGTCCAATGTTCGCTTATACATTGACGGCGTTTTGCAGACGCAAACCTATCTCAGCGCGGATGTCGCAATTGATACGGCCCTGGCCAACGATCTGATCATCGGCACGATGCGGGTCGGATCGAACCAGATGGACAGTTTTTATAAAGGGCTCATCGATGACGTTCGCCTGTATGACCGGGCCTTAACCGACCTGGAGATAGAATCGCTGGCGCTTCGAGACCTTCAGCTCCATTTATCCTTTGACGAATCAACAGGTTCACAGGCCGCCGACGGCTCGCCCTATTTTCGGGATGCGACTGTCCTCAACAATCCCCAATGGATGGCCGAAAGCGGTACGGAAAACGGTGCCTTGTCCCTCAACGGCACCACTCAGTATGTTCGCGTGACAAATTACACCGGTCTTGTCGGCACATCGCCGCGAACGGTTATGGCCTGGATCAAATCGCCGGGAAATACGACCAACGGCACTATTGTAAGTTGGGGCGTCTCCCAGCCCGGCCAACAATTCCTGCTGGGCGGCTTTACAGACGGCTCGCTGGGGGTCTTTTCCGGCGGAAGTTATATCCGAACCCAAGGCAATGTGCTTTGGGACAATCAGTGGCATCACGTCGCGGCGGTGCTGCCAGGCGGTATGATGCCCTCGTTGGCCGATGTGCGGCTCTATATCGACGGAATCGAGCGGACCGATGTGTATCTCAATGCCAACGTAACGCTCGATACTGTTCCGTCCGGCGATGTGTTGATTGGCGCTTTCGAGAACGCCCCGAATCAGATCATATCGTTTTTCAAGGGCTTGATGGATGAGGTACGGATCTATGATAAAGCCTTGGATGCAGATCAGATCGCTGAGATAATCAAATAGCCGCACTGTTCCGATACGACACGCGAAGCCCTAAGCCAGGCAGGTCTTCCAAATTACACGTTTCCAGTGTCCACTCTCTGTTCCGAACCCCGAACGAACTGCAGCGTACCGTCATTCCGAGCACAGCGAGGAATCTATTGATTCAACAAAATTCCTCGTAAGCGGCGCGAAGTTTTGAATTTTCCTCAAATAAATAGGCCCCTCGTCGGCCGTTGGCCTCCTCGGGGTGACTGAGCGTGTCCCCAAAAACTGGACAGGGGTTTAAGGTGGAGTTGTTTTCGGGTATACTGGAGCGAAAAGCCCAGAAAGGAACTCGAAACAATGACCTCAAAAAGACGACAGTTTTCGGCGGAATTC
>JAAYQH010000105.1 GCA_012519365.1 Planctomycetota bacterium
CAGCCACATCGCCGCAACCAGGCGCAAACTCCGTGCCGCTTCGAGCGGCTCTTTGAACAAGGCATAAAACACCCCTGTCGTAACTGTCGCGACAACGGCCAAAACGAGAAACCGCAAAGCAGGTTTTTGCTGCATTTTTTGGCGCCACGACTGATCGTCTTGGATCGAGTGCACCAGTTGCCGCAAGAACCGCACCATTGGAGTCCAGAAAACAACCAAAATGGAAGCGACTGTCCCCACATGCAGGCACAAGTCAAACATCAGCATTTCAGGCGTTTGTGTGTCAAGGCCATTGGCAAAACTTTCAAAAAACACCAAATGTCCCGATGATGAGACCGGCAAAAACTCCGTCAGCCCCTGCACCACCCCCAAAAACACTGCAAACCGGCCGGTCATCCCCTCACCGGCACCAAGGGCCTCGGCTAAGGCCATCACCGAGGCATCAAGGTGCCGCCCGACGACCCAGATTGCCGCAGCCCAAACCCCTGCCGCTAAATCATCCGCCAGTATCCCCCAGCCTTCGGGCAGTTTCTCTAACCTCTTGCAAGGCCAGGGCTTAAAGATATCAAACATGCGAAACAGCCCAAACCCCACCGCCGCGATCAGACAAAAACCGTCTGTCGGAGCCAGTGCCTGCATCAGCAGCAAAGCCAGCGCCGCCCCAGCAGTCTCATCACTGACCACACGGCGGGGGTCCTTGGAGCCGGTTGCCGCAATGATCTTGGGCGAATACAGCACACTGACGGTACAGCCGGCCGCAAACAGCACCGCCATCGTCCCTATCGCCGCGGCTTGGCCGAACCAGATTCCCGCCGCCATAAACAAAACTACCGGCGGCAGCGATCCCCATGTGCCGGGTGCAATCGGCAGACGCCCCAACCCCAGCGAGGTTGTCAGCCATTCTTCTTTTGACATCTGAACGTTGGTCATAGCAAGCCTGAAATAGTTAGCATATGAATTTTCCGGCCGAAGTTATCGGGGCTATCTTGGGCTAAAAGAACATAGTCAAGGTTACGGCGCCGAAGCTGTCCGGGCTGCTTTGTTCCTTAAACTCTTGGGTCATAAAGGTCTGTGAATAGGCCAATTCCGCATTGTCCCGTCGGAACACCAGACCGACCTCTGCCCGACCAGTCAGCGTTTCATGCGATAAACCGGTTAAAAAACGATTGTATTCAACCGCCCTGCCGCTAAGCCGCGCAAACAGATATGCCGATTTCCTGTTTTGGGGATCCATCGCCGCCGCTGAAGCGGGCAGAGCCAACCGTCCGGGACCGAAATCGTTCGGCAGAGTTTGGCCCCATCGCAACATAATGCCCGCTTCAATATGGCGATGTAGCGATCCGGCAGTAAAACCAAAATCCGTAATCACATCCGTGTATTCGGTCGGGGCCAGCCACCCCTGTGTTTGGCGTTGCCGACGCACCCACGTTACATCCGCCGCCGGTTCATCGTCGAGCTGTTCATCCCAACCGACCGGATCGCCCGAATTCAAGACCTTATGAATGCATTTTTGAGTACGTTCCGCACGGGATGACGGACCGACCACTCCTACGTTCAATTCAAAATGATCCAACACATCCATCTGGCGGCGCTGAACGAACAACCCTGTATAGAGCCAGCCGGCAAAGACATGTTCTTTGTCGCTGCGTTTGGAAGGATCGTCCGCATGGTCGGGAGTGTAGATATTCTGGCCCAGAAAAAAACCAACCGACGGCGCCGCTGAGGCCGGCTGCGAAAACAACGAACCCTCGGAAAACGCTTTCAGCCATTGCCAATCCGGCTCGGTCGTATAGACCAGTTTTGTCCCATGCGTATAGTGCCGATCCGTGGCACCGTTGGGTTTGAGAAAGCGGCTGTCATTTTCCAAATACAACGAAAACGTCCCCGCTGTCGCCGACGACACAGCCACCACTGCTGCCAGCCCCCACCCCAGAGGCCCATAGAAGATATGTTGGTATTTCATTGTCTCGTCCCAGCTATAGCCTCGACTTTATTTTCCTCGCTGCGTCCCTATTTTTCTATAGAGTATATCACGAAATGCCCGCCGATAGCCTCGGCCTTCACAACTGTCTGCTTTTACCCTATTGCTCATGATAAAGGACCCTCACAAAATCGGGACAACGTATTTGTACACTGCGAATGGCAGACCATCGGTCGATTCAGATATCGTGACGGTGAGTCCTGTACTCGCATACTGATGGGCTCAATTTGTTCAGTCATCAACATCGTTATCGTTTCACAGCACCGCCGTTCGTACTGTGGATATTTTGAACACGAAGCCGTTTTGTCCTCTTATTCCCATTCGACAAAGCCTAATCAATTTTGTTTAGAGATTATTCTCTGCCGTATTCATGGTGCTTTTGATTATTTGATATATCCATATTATCCTGCCTATACGGGCTAATGTTATCAGTTTGTTATCAGGATTGATAACACTCGCTCTGTAACTGCGGATAATAACTATATATGCTATTTCTAATTATAGGCAATTTTATACTGTTCGGCAATGACTTTTCCCCAATATATCATAATTGGCTATATAATTTATAAATGGGAAAGCCTTTATATCTTGATTGATCTTCATCAGAAAACCGCTTGAAATATATTTGAGCTTTTGTCTTATCGCCTAATAACACATATTTTCCAA
>JAAYQH010000010.1 GCA_012519365.1 Planctomycetota bacterium
GTTTTTGGCCAGGGAGGTCTCTGTTGGCGAAAATTAATCCCACCCAAATCAAACCCGCCGAGCTGATACGGCTGCTCAACAGCGCCGGATTCGGGACGGTGCTGACTGACAGCACGCTGCGTCGCCACCGCAATAGTGCCGGATACACCATCGGCGATGCCAAGTCGGTGGATTTGCTGCGGTATGCGGCGTGGCTGATGCAGGCGTACATGGCACCGCCCAAACCGGAGCGGTCGTATGAACAGATGCGCGAGGCCGCGCGGCAACGTAATGCGGAATTGGCCCGTGCCGGCCAGGACATCGGCGAGATTCCCGAAGTCGTCAATCCGGAACGCAAGGCGCATGCGATGAGCAGTTTTAAGTTTTTCTGCGAGCGGTATTTTCCCGATGTGTTTTACCTGCCGTGGTCGGAGGACCATCTGAAGGTGATTGATAAGATTGAGCAGGCGGTTCTCAAGGGGGGATTGTTTGCCCTGGCGATGGCGCGAGGTTCTGGAAAAACCTCGATGATGCAAATGGCGTGTCTGTGGGCAGCGCTGATCGGGGCGACGCCGTTTGTCTGCCTGATTGCCGCCTCGGCGGATAGAGCGCAGCATCTGCTGGAGACCATCAAGGTCTGGCTGGAGACCAACGAGCTATTGGCTGAGGATTTCCCGGAGGTGACGTTCCCGATTCGGGCGCTGGAGCGGATCACCAATCGCCAGCGAGGTCAACGACACAACGGCGTCCCGACCCGCATCGAATGGCTCAACGACAAGATTGTCCTGCCGACGATTGCCGGCAGCATCGCCTCCGGCGTTGTCATCTCGTGCAGCGGGATGAAGGGGTCGGACATCCGCGGCCAAAACCACGCTCGTCCGGATGGCAAGGTCGTCCGTCCACAACTGGTGATGGTGGACGACCCCCAGACGACCGAATCGGCCTGGAGTCCATCACAATCCCAACGCCGTGAGGCGATTTTGGCCGGGGATGTTCTCGGTATGGCCGGGCCCGGCAAGAAAATCTCCGGTCTGATGGCCTGTACCATCATCCGGCCGGGGGATATGGCAGACAATATCCTCGACCGGGAAAAACACCCCGAATGGCAAGGCGAGCGGACCAAGATGGTCTATGCCTTCCCGACTAACGAAAGGCTCTGGCAGCAGTACGCCGAGCTCCGTGCTGATTCGTTGCGGAATGACGGAGATGGGTCCGAGGCGACGGAGTTTTATCGCAAAAACAGAGATGCGATGGACGCCGGCTCAATCGTCGCCTGGCCCCAGCGACACAATACGGATGAATTGTCAGCGATCCAGCACGCCATGAATCTCAAGCTGCGGGATGAAGAGGCGTTCTTTGCCGAGTATCAAAACGAGCCGGTCGCCGAAAAAGAAGGCGAAGGGATGCTGACCGCCGATGAGATGGTCCAAAAGCTCAATGGCCACCCACGTGGGCTTGTACCCTTGGGCTGTTCGGCATTGACACTGTTTATCGACGTCCAGCAAAAGGCCTTGTTTTGGATGCTGTGCGGTTGGGAGCCGGATTTTACGGGCTATGTCATCGACTATGGCGTCTGGCCGGATCAGAAACGGATGTATTTTACGTTGCGGGATGTTCGCCGCACACTGGCTCAGCAAAAACCCGAAGCCGGTCTGGAAGGTGCGATTTACAACGGCCTTGAAAAGGTCTGCGATGAGCGGCTGGGTCGGATTTACAGACGGGAGGATAACCTGGAGATGCGGATTGACCGATGCCTCATCGATGCCAACTGGGGGCAGAGTACCGATGTGATTTACCAATTCTGTCGGCAAAGCCGTTTTTCGGGGATTGTTTTTCCATCGCACGGTAAGTATGTCGGGGCGTCCAGCATTCCGTTTTCCGATTACAAACGCAAAAAAGGCGACCGGATGGGCCTGCACTGGCGGATGCCGAATATCATCGGCAAACGTGTGGTGCGGCACGTTCTGATTGACACCAATTATTGGAAGAGCTTTGTTCAGGCCCGGTTGGCTGTGGCGATGGGTGATCCGGGGGCGCTTTCGCTGTTCGGGCGGGAGGAGGTCACGCATCGCCTCTTGGCCGAGCATTTGACGGCTGAATACTGTGTCCGCACAGCAGCAAAAGACCGCGTGGTCGATGAATGGAAACTCAAGGCCATCCGTCCGGACAACCACTGGCTGGACTGTCTGGTCGGCTGTGCGGTCGCGGCCTCGATGCAGGGGGTCAAACTGTTCGGGACGCAGAGTGAAACATTTGAGAAACGCAAACGTCTGAAACTGTCGGACTTGGCACGGAGGAAATAATGTCGAATAAAATGGTCTTATCGGAAATGCAACACACACAATCCAAAGGTCTGGAATGCCTGGGCTGCGGCTGTTATCAGTTTTACACCGCCTGGACGCGGCACTACAAAAATCGCACGGTGCGTTCGAAAGTTTGTCGGCATTGCGGACGAAAACATCAGACCGTCGAGCGGGTGGTCAAATAGTTTTACACATCTGTAATCGAACTTTTTTTGACGTGATTTTTTGATTGTTGACCTTCGTTGGATTGCGTATGATCGCAGCAGTAGCATAACGCTCTTTTGAAAACTTGGGTTCGCCAGACCGACCGGCCAGTTGGATAAGGCGAAGTAATGCAAAAATCAAGACGGCAGTGAGGTGCCTCACCATCTCGCTGCCGTCTTTTTTGCGCCCATCGGAAAGGTGATGTATGGGTTTGGACAACAAAATCAGTGAAGTAGCACAAGGGCCGTCAAAGGCCAGCGGCGACGCGGGGTCGGTTGAGCAGCAAAATCTCAAAGACCTCGTCGAGGCGGATAAGTATCTGGCCCAGAAAAGCGCCTCACGCCGGCGGGGTCTGGGAATCAAGCGGGTACAGCTCATCCCACCGGGAGCGGTGTGAATGGACAATGGACGAAGGGCGAATGTTTTTGAAATATGAAGTGGTTTAAGCGCAAAACCAAGGTTTCGAGCGGCCCTAAAACGGTGACGTTGCGGGCGCGCTATGATGCGGCGCAGCAGTCGGCCGAGTATGCCCGGTACTGGCAGCACGCCGACGGGCTTAGCGCTGCGTCGGCGATGACGCCGGACGTGCGCCGGACGCTGCGCAACCGCGCTCGCTACGAGGTGGCCAACAACTCCTACGCCTTCGGGATTGTCGAGACGCTGGCCGATTATCTGATCGGCACCGGTCCGCGGCTGCAATTGCGTTTGCCCGATACCATCCAGTGCAATTGGGTTGAGGCGCAGTTTGAGCAGTGGGCCGAGGCGGTGCGGCTGACCGACAAGCTCAAGACGATGCGCAGGTCGTATGCGACCGACGGCGAGGCGTTTGCGATGATGACCACCAACCCGGCGCTGGATACGACCGTCAAGCTGGATTTTCAACTGATCGAGGCCGACCGGGTGGAAACGCCCATTCAGTTGATGGGCGATGATCGGTTTAACGACGGTATCGAGTATGATGTCTATGGCAATCCGGCGTTCTATTACGTGTTGAAAGACCATCCGGGTGATATAGGGGCTGTCAGTCAGGACTATCTGCGGGTTCCGGCCAGCGCGATGGTGCATTGGTACAAACACCTGCGTCCCGGCCAGCGTCGGGGGATTTGCGAATTGACGCCGGCCTTGAATCTGTTTGCCCAGCTGCGGCGGTATGCACTGGCGGTGTTGGCGGCAGCCGAGACGGCGGCCGAGTTTGCGATGGTGCTCTTTACAAAAACCCCGCCGGGCGGTGAGGCGGCCGACTGTGAGCCGATGGACAGGGTCGAACTGGAACGGCGGATGGCGACGGTCCTGCCCGAAGGGTGGGAATTGAGCCAAGTCCGTCCCGAACAGCCGACGACGGCGTATCGGGACTTTGTCAAGCAGACGCTCTGTGAGATTTGCCGGTGTCTGTGTATGCCGTTCGGCATCGCGTTTGGTAATTTTGAGGGCTACAATTATGCGTCAGGTCGTCTGGATCACCAGCCAGCTAAACTACAAAGTGTTTCCTTCCGCTGGGGCTACCAAAAAATGGAAGCGTTTTAATCGCTTCCGCCCCGTTCTTTTACAAGTTCATAGCGATTTTATAATAGAAAGGGCCTGCAGGGAAACGGGTAGGCCCTTTCTCTGTGCGTCAGCGGCGTTGACGTTTCGGCAGAAGTACGCCGCCGGCGGCTAAGAAGAGCAGGGTTAAAGGTTCGGGGATAATGACGTTGATATTCGTCCATACTGGGTCATAGGTGGCATCATCGATAAATTCGATACTAAAACCAGAACCGTCATTCCAAACCCCTGTAATGCCGGTTATCTTTTCGTTGGCGTATAGCCATGACCAGCCCGGCTGGCAATAAAGGTCTATGCGTGGGTCGGAATTTGTCTTTGTGGTGAACTGCATACTTTTAATGAGGTTAATGCTTCCGCCCCTAAGCTCTGCTGTGGCATTACCGCGCATAGTAATCAGCTCAGTTACTCCACCTAAAAAAAACAATTGACTGTTGTCATAAGCTACAATATCATAAATCCCACTTGGATAATCATCCCACGGCGGCAAAAGCGGTGTTGAGGTGGATTTCACTATCAGAACCCCATTTTCTCTTACGGAAATTCTATCTGCTCCGCCGCCATCGACGACAAGTGGAAAGTTAGAGGTGCTCCACCTCACACTATATTCATATTGGCCTGCTGTAATAAAGCCATCGCTGTACCCGGCAAAACCGGCAGACACACAAACAAAAAACATTGCCAATCTTTTCATCATCAGTTTCTCCATTCTTTTTAGGTTCGCTGTGTGTGGGAATTTTCCCGCACACAGCAATCGGGTTATCTCGTCAAAATAAAGTTTCTACTTGGTCTGGACAGACTCGTTGTGTAACTCCAGCAGATGACCATAGACCGCTTCCATGAACCGCTGCCATTTTTCAGGGTCAATCTGCTGCTGAATGTCCGGCTCTTCGAGCCAGAGCTGCTCCAAAGACATAATCGTAGCGGCCAGATCAAGAATCTGTTTCTGGACGGATTTTTGCTCCACTACAGGCGGCGCAGAGACTGTCTTTGCCGCTGAGAACATCTGCAATTGTTCGCCGCCAAAACCAGCCATCCTCATTTCCGGCTGCAAATCCGTCCGCCAGCAGGCCGTCCACAGCCACGGCGCATCCTCAAGGAAGAAAATCAGGTCAGCCAAGTCAATGGAAAACTGACTGGCCCCGGTGGCGACATAGTTGAACGTGTGCCCATCCGGATACCACGCCGCCAAGCTGGAAGGCGTCACATACCCCGGACTGTTCGGTTCGGTATAATATAGGTAGTCGGGATGGTTTGGGTCAAACACAGGGTCATTGGGGTCATGCGCCAGCCAGATACGCGAGAACTTGGCAAACTCAACCAGATTGACCAATCCGTCCGCGTCCCAGTCCCATTCGTTGGAGACGTTCAAGTCGCAGGTCAATTCATACGCCCCCATATCCGGCGCAGCGCCGTACACGCGTGGCTGGGCGTCCATGTCCAACTGGCCGCTGTAATCCAGATAGGGGTTGGATGCGTTTCGGCAGAGACTGCCGGGTGA
>JAAYQH010000011.1 GCA_012519365.1 Planctomycetota bacterium
CTGAAATCCTGGGGCCGATTGCCCTGCCGGCCGAGGCCCTCGAGCAGCCGTATGTGCAGTTGCTGTGGCGATATTACCACGTGGACGGCGACAGCGGCGCCCGAGCACAGCTGCGGCTGGATGATATTGTTGTGGCCGGACAGATAGAAGTTCTGGAGAATCTGAGCGTGTTCGCTCAATGGTGGCTCAACGCGGGCTGCGAGGCGGGCAATCAGTATTGCGATGGTGCCGATTTGAATCGGGACGGTCGGGTGGATTTAGTGGATTTTGCCGCCCTGGCTCGTCAGTGGATCGCCGCGCCGTAATATGACTCATGATAAAAAAAGGGCGCGGTGTGCGGCCGCGCCCGTGAATGCCCCTGAAGGTGCTTAGTAACGATAGTGGTCGGGTTTGAATGGACCTTCGATATCCACGCCGAGATACGCAGCCTGCTTGGGGGTCAATTTCGTAAGCGTACCGCCCAGTGCTTCAATGTGCAGACGCGCCACTTCCTCGTCAAGCTTTTTGGGCAGGGTATAAACGCCCGGCTTGAGGTCTTCGGTGGCCAGCATGATCTGCGCCAGACACTGGTTGGTAAAACTGTTGCTCATCACAAAACTCGGATGCCCCGTCGCACATCCCAGATTGACCAGTCGGCCCTCGGCCAATACGATAATCGAGCGACCGCTTTTCAGTGTCCACTTATCGACTTGCGGCTTGATGGTTTCC
Organism: Planctomycetota bacterium; assembly: GCA_012519365.1. Lineage (GTDB taxonomy): Bacteria > Planctomycetota > Phycisphaerae > Sedimentisphaerales > Anaerohalosphaeraceae > T3Sed10-213. The sequence continues at coordinate 709 of JAAYQH010000011.1, forward strand.
TTTTTGCAATGGCCGCTGTCTTCCAGATAGGTCATCTCAATTTCACTGTCAAAGTGGCCGATATTGCAAACGATTGCCTCGTTTTTCATCTGCTCCATGTGCTGGCCGCGAATAACATCGCAACAGCCTGTGGCCGTGATAAAAATGTCGCCAATGGGGGCGGCCTTTTCCATAGTCGTTACTTCGTAACCTTCCATCATCGCCTGCAAGGCACAAATCGGGTCGATTTCGGTAATCAGGACCCGTGCCCCCAACCCTCGCATGGATTGGGCGCAGCCTTTGCCCACGTCGCCATAGCCGCAGACCACGACAATTTTGCCGGCTACCATTACGTCGGTGGCGCGTTTTATGCCGTCGGCCAACGATTCGCGACAACCGTACAGGTTGTCAAATTTGGATTTGGTAACGGAGTCGTTGACATTGATCGCAGGGAAGGGCAGTTCGCCTGTTTTTTGAAGCTGATAGAGCCGATTGACGCCTGTGGTGGTTTCCTCGGAGACGCCTTTTAATTGCCTGGCCACGGCTGTCCAATGTCCCGGGCGGGTGCGATAACTTTCCGCAAGTCGCTCCATTACCACCTGAAATTCCTTGTTGTCATACCGTTTTTCCAGTAAGGATGGATCTTTTTCTACCCGCATTCCCTGAATAATCATCAACGTGGCGTCGCCGCCGTCATCGACGATCAGATTCGGCCCCGAGCCGTCCGGCCAGGTCAGCGCCTGTTCCGTACACCACCAATACTCCTCCAGCGTCTCGCTTTTCCAGGCAAACACCGCGCTGCGTCCGGCCTTGGCGATAGCGGCGGCGGCGTGATCCTGGGTGGAAAAAATGTTGCACGAGGCCCATCGGACGTCCGCTCCGAGGGTTTCAAGCGTCTCAATCAGCATCGCTGTCTGAATCGTCATATGCAGCGAACCGGTAATCTTGAGCCCTTTGAGCGGCTGGGAGCTGCCGTATTTTTCGCGTATGGCCATCAGGCCGGGCATTTCTTTCTCGGCCAGCTGCATTTCCTTGCGCCCCCATTCGGCCAATTCTATATCGGCCACCTGGTAGCGCAGGGTCGGGTCCACCGCCTTGACGGTTTTGAGTCTGCTGTTTTGCGTTGTCTTCATATCATTTCCTTTCGTTGGTGCTGTCTGATAATTGCAAAGTTATAAAGAGCGTACTATAATAATACCCCCAATGGGGTGATTCAAGATTTTTATCAAAAAGATATAAAGAGTCTTGTATCTTGCTGGGCACCTGTTTTTTGGCAAAAAGGGATAATTCAGAGTTTGTTCAATACTCCCAACGGTGTGGCTGTACAATTATGGAACAAAAAAAGACAGTAATTGGTATATTAGGGGGGATTGCCTCTGGTAAAAGCACGGTCGCCAGGCTCCTGGGCAGACACGGTTGTGCGGTGATCGAAGCCGATCCCATCGCGCATCAACTGTTGGAAAAGCCGGAAATCAAAGATCAGCTCGTTGGGCTGTTCGGACAGCACATCCTGGACGAAAACGGCCGTGTGAACCGAGCGGCTTTGGCACATCTTGTATTTTCCGATGCATCCGCCTTAAATCGGCTCAACGCCTTGATCCATCCGCCGGTGATGGCCGAGATCGAAAGGCAAATCGCCGCCTATCAGCACGATCCGACGGTTTCGGCTATTGTGCTGGACGTGCCGTTACTGGCCGAGGCAGGGGGCCTGGACTTGTGCGATGTGTTGGTGTTTGTTGACGCTGACCGCCCTGTGCGGCTGGAAAGATTGAAAAAAAGCGGAAAATTTGATGAAAATGAATTGAAAAAACGCGAAAAATTTCAAATTTCTCTGGACAAAAAGAAACAATTGGCTCATTATAGTGTCAGTAACAATTCTGGTGACTCAGATTTGGCTGGGCAAGTCGCTCAACTCTTTTCAACCATTATAGGAAGCAAATAAGGTGTTTCAGTCAGGTCGATTCTGCTGATTCTCGCATCAATGACAGGGTAAGTGGTCTTGGTGCAGTAAGCGGAGACGGCTAAGGGTGTGGCATGGTTGGGCTTTAGCGCCGGTTTCCCCGCCAACAACATAGAGACATCAACCCTCTTAGGAAAGAGCTCGACAGCGGCTCTTCCGAGGTAAAATTCCCGCAGTCGCGACAGCTTTGAGCGTTGTCGTTAGTATTGTTGCGGCAGGTGTGAAACAAACAAGTGGATTATTCATTTATTTATTTTCTAAATAGGAGTCAGTATGGCCAAGACCACAGCGAAAAGCGGGTCGTCTGAAACTCGCAAAAAAAGGACTTATCGTAAAAAAACAAAAACGGAAGAATCGATGTTCGATGAAGCCGCCGAAGTCCAGCAGGCAGACAAGGAAACCAACGGAGAGGATCTTGTAGAAAAGGCCGAGGCGGTTGCTGCTGCCCAGCCCGAGCAGCCGGCCCCGTCTCCCACAGAACAGACCCCGACGGAAGAGGCTCCTTCTGAGGACACTGAAACATCGTCGCTCTCCGAAGAAGAAAAAAGCGAAAGGCAGAAATTCGAAGAATCGATTCACGCCAAGTACGAGCGGATCAAACGCGGCAATTTGCACATCACCGACTTGCAGAATCTGGACGTCGTTGAATTGCACAGTATCGCGCGTAAAGAGGGCATCACTGATTATATGGGGATGACCAAGCAGGAATTGATTTTCCGCATCCTTAAAGAGCGCGTTCGTCAGGACGGGTTGATGTTTGGCGAAGGGGTGCTTGAGATTCTGCCGGACGGGTTTGGTTTTTTACGCAGTCCGAAGTACAATTATCTGGCCTCTCCGGATGATGTGTATGTCTCTCCTTCGCAAATTCGTCGCTTCGGCCTTCGCAGCGGCAACATTGTGTCCGGTCAGATTCGTCCGCCGAAAGAAAACGAAAAATATTTTGCCCTGCTTCGGGTCGAGGCCATCAACTATCAAGAGCCGGATAAACTGGCTGAGAAGGTAGTCTTTCGCGATTTGACGCCGCTGCATGCCGAAGAGCGGATCATCCTGGAGACCACTCCCGAAGAAGTGGGGATGCGGATTATCGATCTGGTGACACCCATTGGGAAAGGCCAGCGCGGTCTGATTGTCGCACCGCCGCGTACCGGAAAGACCGTTCTGCTTCAGAAGTTTGCCAATGCGATCAGCACCAATCACCCTGAAATCAAAATGATCGTGCTGCTGATTGATGAACGGCCGGAAGAAGTGACGGATTTTGAACGCAAGGTGGCCAAGAATGTTGAGGTTATCAGTTCGACGTTTGATGAGCCGACCTCGCGGCACTGTCAAGTGGCTGAAATGGTGATTGAAAAAGCCAAGCGAATGGTCGAATACGGCGAAGATGTGCTGATTCTGTTGGATTCGATTACGCGGTTGGCTCGTGCCTACAATACCGAGATGCCGCATTCGGGAAAAATTCTGACCGGCGGTGTGGACGCCAACGCGATGCAGATGCCAAAACGCTTTTTCGGCGCTGCCCGAAACATCGAGTTCGGCGGTTCGCTGACGATTTTGGCCACCGCTCTGGTGGATACCGGCTCCAAGATGGACGAGGTGATCTTTGAAGAGTTTAAGGCCACCGGCAACATGGAAATTCATTTGGATCGCCGTTTGGTCGATCGGCGTATCTTCCCGGCCATCGATATCAGCCGAAGCGGCAC
>JAAYQH010000106.1 GCA_012519365.1 Planctomycetota bacterium
CCCAGTATCTGAAGGAGCAAAACCGTTTGCGTCAGAAATGTCAACGGGATATCTTTAATCAGGCCAAGGCGCGGATTCTTCAGCATGGGCTGAACCATCCGGATCGCAAGACGATTGTGCTGGCCGATGAGCATTGGCACACCGGTGTGATCGGGATTGTGGCCTCGCGGATTATTGATGAGTTTTATCGTCCGACGATTTTGATCAACACCGCCAACGGTCTGGGGCAGGGGTCGGGACGGTCGATTGAGGGGTTTAATCTGTATGCGTCACTGGCGGCCTGCAGCGAGCATTTAGTCAGTTTCGGCGGGCATGAGATGGCGGCGGGGCTGAAGATCGAGACGGGTAAGGTGGCTGAGTTTGCTGAGGCGTTTGAGGCTCACGCGCGGCAATCGCTGGGGCGAACAAGGCTGGAGTCGTTTTTGGAGATTGAGGCTGAGGTGCGGATTGGAGACTTTAGCGATCGGGTAATGCGGGAGTTGAAAAGTCTGGAGCCGTTCGGGCAGGGCAATCCGCGACCGATGTTTGCCACTCGTGGGGTGCGGCTGATCGCGCCGCCGCGTCGGGTCGGGGCACGCAACGACCATTTGCAGCTTTCCATTGCCGATACGACCGGCGCGGTTCGGTGTATTGGGTTTGGGATGGGCAATCTGGAAAAGAAATTGCTCGAAACGGACTCTTTCAGCGTGGCCTATGAGCCGCAGCACAATACCTTTAACGGAAAAACCATGCTTCAATTTGTCCTGAGTGATATTTGCTTTGATTAACAGGGCTTTGCGCAGGGCTGACCTCGGGGGATGAGGCTGTTTTTTAGCATCATAGCGTTTCCATGCTGCTGCGCTCATAAAGCGAAACGCAGAAAAGGGCAGGGGGTGTTTTAGCAAAATAGTGCTATAAGAAAATAAAAGTGTTATATCTTTTCACGTCTGGATGTCCTATTGTGTCCCCTTGTTTTGAAGTATTGTAAGGTTATATTTTTTCAGTACTTGTCTATTTGAAAGGGGACGTGGTGACTGGTAAAGAGCGAATCCGGAAGGCCTTTTTGTGTGAGCAAACCGATCGTGTGCCCTGGGTGCCGTTTGTGGGCTGTCATGCCGGGGCGTTGATCGGGCACGATGCGTCGAGCTATTTGAAATCGGCGGAGTTGATTGAACAGGGCGTCCGAAAGGCAGTCGATTTGTATCGTCCTGACGGGATTCCGGTGATGTTTGATTTGCAGGTGGAGGCCGAGGCGCTGGGGTGCAGGCTTGAGTGGGCCAGCCAGAATCCGCCGGCGGTATCAACACACCCGCTGGCCAACGGCATGTCGCTGGAGGATTTGCATTGACGGCGAGATTGTGTTTGTTTCGCGGATTCCTCCTCGGGATGAGCTGATTGGGGCGATTCAGAAACGTATCAATGAAAAGTTTCGTTTGCGTCTTCAGCGGCGTAAGGCCTCGCTGTATTTGTTGGGGTCAAAAGACGAGAAGACAGCCGCGGTGTATGAGCGTATCCAGCGAGCGATTGAAGAACTTGGTTTGACGGATGTGGAGGTTGAACAGATTGAGGACCAGGATCGCATTGCGGCCTTTAATATCGCGCCGTCTCAGACGCCGGCGGTGGTGATGGCCCGGTATCAGGTCAAATCGATGCGGAGTGTACCGGAGGTGATTGTTATTAAAGAATGGCTCAAGGATTTTTAATGGTCTATTTTGATTCCAAACAGCGATCGGATGGATTCGATGGGCCCATTGACGTCTGGATACTGGGCGGGTATCTGGGCGCGGGCAAGACGACGACGCTCAATATGCTGTTGTTTGAGCCGCGCAGTGTCGGTCAAAATCCGGCCCTGATCATCAATGAGTTCGGGCGGATCGGAGTGGACGGGGCACTGGTGCAACGGCAGGAACTGCGGCGATTTGAGATTAACAAAGGCAGTTTGTTTTGCATCTGTACGAAGACGGATTTTCTCAAGGCCCTGGCCGACATTGCCGAGGGCGATCATCAGGTTGTGTATATTGAGGCGACCGGCATTGCCGAACCGGTGGATATTGAACAGTTTTTGGCTGAGGGGCCGCATGCGGGGCGGTTTCGGCTGCGCGGCAATCTTTGCATTGTTGATGCAGAAAACTTTACCAAGGTAGCTGCGTTTTTGAAGCCGGCCATTTCCCAGGTGCGCTGGGCCGATGCGATTGTGATTAACAAATGCGACCGTGTGGACGACGCTGAACGGCAGGTGCTGGAGAAGGTGCTGGCCGAGTTGAATCCGGAGGTGCCGCGGTGTTGGACCTCGTTCGGCAGGGTCGAGGCGGAATTTTTGAATCGTATTGAGCGGCGGCGGCGGGATGAATCGCTTAAGGAATGTCCGCCGTCGACGATCGCGGCTGTTTCACTGACTGCCGAGGTGCCCCTTGAGCGAGCGAGTTTTTTTGCTGTGCTGGAGCGGCTCGGGGAGCATATTCTGCGGCTTAAGGGCAATGTTGCGTTTGAAGACGGAGCGGCTTTTGTGGAGATGGTATGCGGCCGGATCCGTGTGAAACAACCGCTTGACTTGCTTTCTTCTCGGGCGGGGGCGACGGCGTTTACAGTTATTGTTCATCACATCGAAAAACAGGCCGTTATCGAGGCGTTCGCCCCCTGCGGCTGTGTGCCTTGCCGCTAAGGGGGAACATCAGAGCTGACCGACGGGCTGTTGGTTTTTTGCGTAATCGCTGCGCTGAACACAACGACAGGGGCCCTTAGGCGGATTCCTTTTCTTTTTCTTCTTTGGCCTCGGTGCGGGCTCGCTCCTGGAGGATGTCCATTTTGCTTCGGATTTCGGCGGCCATGCGACTGTTGGGGAAGTTTTGGACAATTTCTTTGCCGGTATCGAGGGCCTTTTTCCAGTTTTTTTCGGCCACGGCCATGGAAAATTCCACACCGAGATTGTGCAGTTTGGTCCGAAAGACAGACGCGGCCGATTCTTTCAGCGCCAAAGCCTCGGTGGGCGTCAGGTACAAGTCCAGCTCTTTAAGGATTTCGAGACTGTGGTCGGTGTCTTTGTTGCGAACGGCCAGGTCCCACTCGGCCAAGAGTACGCGTTTGCGTCGGTCTTTGTGTTCATGGAGGCGGGCGGGCATCATTTTGGCTCTGTCCGAGTAGGGAAACGTCTTGATGAGGTTGTCAATTTGCACAGCGGCCTGTGCCCAGCGGTACTGGCTGAACAGATCCTCAATGTGAGCGATAATTTGATTGATGCGTCCTTCCTCGGTGGAGGAGCGATACCGTTCGGCCATGCGTTTCAGCCGGGCCGCCAAATCTTTATATTTGGGATATTGGGCCATGGTCTCAATCATCGCCTCGGCCTCGTCAAAATCGTGCTGATGGAGCTTGTTCAGGGCCGCTTCGCCCAGTTCCATTTGTTCGGCATCACGAAAGACAATTTCCCTGGCAGTGTCGCTGAGGCGGACGCCTTGGGCGATTTGAAGCAGCATAGAGCTTTGCCGGGTCAGCATTTCGGTGGCATTGTCCATTTTCTCGCCGGCGTCTTTGAGGCTTTTTACGGTTTCATAGACCAACAGAAGGATGACAAAAACCGCATAGGCCAGCGCCAGCAGGAGGATGCCGCCGGCCAAATATAAGAGAAGTTTGCCTGTTTTTTCTTCCGTTCCTCCAAACGCAGCGCCCATCGCGGAAAAAATCAGGGACAGCACGATCAAAAACGCAAATAAAACGTGCCATTTGAATCGCCAACGGGTGCTATTGACTTTTTGACTGATAAGAAAGTCCATCGTGCGCCTCCATACTCAGCATAATCGCTCTGAAATTCATTGTATCGAAGCGCACCAAGAATGTCAACAGATTTCAACGAAACCTGCACAACAAGACAAAACGGAATTGTATAGGACGAAA
>JAAYQH010000107.1 GCA_012519365.1 Planctomycetota bacterium
CGTTTTTTCACTGTGCAAAGCTAAAAATATGAGTCGTTCGTTTAATTATTCAAAAGTCAATAAGAGTGTCAATAATCGATGGTATCTCGGTCCAGGCCGATGTCGGCTGCGACGGCCGAGTGTGTGATGGCCCCGACGGCGATGCGGTCCACGCCGCAACTGGCGACGGTCAGGACGTTGTTCAGCGTTATCCCGCCGCTGGCCTCCAGCAGGGGCCGCTTGCCGCACATTTCATCACGCATCTGGACGGCGTGCTTGAGTTGCCATTGGCCCATATTGTCCAGCAAAATGATGTCAATGCCCGGAATCTTAAGGACGTGATCGAGCTGATTGTCCACGTGATCGACCTCGACGGCCACCCACTTGATGCCGTACTTTTCGCGAGCCTCTTTGACCATTCGCGACAGTCGCGGCACAAATCGGCGTCCCAGCTCGGCGAAATGGTTATCCTTGAACATCACCGCCTCCCCCAGATTCATCCGATGGTTGTAGCCGCCGCCGCAGCGAACGGCGTATTTTTCCAGCTCCCGCCAGCCGGGAATGGTTTTTCGTGTGTCATATATTTTTGCTTTGGTTCCGCGGATGGCATTGACAAACTTCCACGTCATCGTGCTGATGCCGCACAGCCGCTGCAGAAAATTTAACACAACGCGTTCGGCACTGAGCATCGCACGCAGGGGGCCTTCAATAATGCCCAAGGTCTGGGCAACACTGGCACGACAGCCGTCTTGCACCAAGGGTGTCAGTGTAAGCCTTGGGTCGTAGCGTTTGAGGATTTCCGCAGCGATGTCCATTCCGCAAACCACAATTTCCTCCCGCGAGACCAGCGAGGCCCTTGCCATTTCATCGGCCCCGACGGTGATCTCGCTGGTCGGGTCGCCCTTGCCGAAATCTTCGCGGATGGCCAGTTCGATCAGCGGCACTATCTGCTTCATATCCGGCTTTTTGATCCGACGGCTATAGACGACCGGGCCGTGTTTCGATTTCTTTTTTGTCGTTTTCTTTCGATTTTTTTTCATTGCGCTTTGCCTTTTCGGGTTTTGCCGCCGCGGGCGCCGCGGGCGCTTTTGGCGTAGGTTGTATGGGTGCCCTTTTGAGCGTTTTCCAGTTGAGGCATTGCCTTCAGCTCGGCCAGTCGGTCCCGCAGGGCGGCGGCCTTTTCAAATTCCAGCGCCTCGGCCGCAACCAGCATCGCTTTTTCCAGCTCGGCAATCCGTTCCGTGCGGTCAAATTCCGTTTCGTCCAGATGAATCGCTTCTTGGGCCCGTTTGCGGGCCTTGAAAGTTTCGGACAGCCCCCGCTGAATTTCCTTGCGGATGGTCTGCGGCGTGATGCCGTGCTGCGCGTTATAGGCCAACTGAATTGTACGTCGTCGGTTCGTTTCGTCAATGGTGTTTTTAATGGCCTCGGTGATCCGGTCGGCATAGAGGATGACCTTGGCATTGACATTGCGGGCGGTTCGGCCGATGGTCTGAATCAGGGAGGTCTCACTTCGCAAAAAGCCTTCTTTGTCCGCGTCCAGGATTGCCACCAACGACACTTCCGGCAGGTCCAGCCCCTCGCGCAGCAAGTTGATACCCACCAGCACATCAAATTCGCCCTCGCGAAGATTGCGCAGGATATCCACGCGTTCAAGGGTCTCGATTTCGCTGTGCAGATAGCGGCAGCGAATGCCTTTGCCGGTCAGGTAGCCGGACAAATCCTCGGCCAAGCGTTTGGTCAGCGTGGTCACCAGCACCCGCTCGCCGGCGGCGATGCGTTGCTGGATCTCGCCCAGCAGGTGCGGTATCTGATCTGAGGCCGGATGCACAAAGATTTGCGGATCAACAAGCCCCGTCGGACGGATGATTTGCTCGACGACCTCGCCGCCGCACAACTCCAACTCGTACGGGCCGGGGGTCGCCGAGACGAAAATAACCTGTTTCCATCGCTGCTGAAATTCCTCGAATCGCAACGGCCGGTTGTCCAGCGCACTGGGCAAGCGAAAGCCATGCTCGACCAGCACTTCTTTGCGGCGGCGATCCCCGGCCCACATCGCCCGAAGCTGCGGAATCGTTACGTGCGATTCGTCGATAAACAGCAAAAAATCCTCAGGGAAATAATCAATCAGGGTAAACGGTCGTGCGCCGGGCTTCAGACCGGCCATGTGGCGGGCGTAGTTTTCGATGCCGCTGCAATAGCCCACCTCGCGAATCATCTCCAGATCATATCGCGTGCGTGCTTCCAGCCGCTGGGCCTCGAGCAGCTTGCCTTCGTGGCGAAGTTCCAGCAGCCGTTCTTCCAATTCCCGCTCGATGCCCATGCAGGCCGATTCGATGCGGTCGGCCGGCAGGATGTAATGCTTTGCCGGATAAATAAAGACCTGCTCTTCCTCGGCCAGCACCTGACCGCTGACCGGATGGATATAAGCGATCGATTCGATCTGGTCGCCGAAGAATGAAAACCGCATGGCAAAGCTCTCATACGACGGCCATAACTCCACCACATCGCCCCGCACGCGAAACGTGCCGCGTGCAAAGTCGATATCGTTGCGGTCGTACTGCAAATCGGCAAACCGTCCCAGCAATTCGTTGCGGTCAATCTCCTCGCCTGTGCGCACGCCGATGACGCTGGCCTCGTAGTCTTCCGGACTTCCAAGGCCGAAGATGCACGACACACTGGCCACGACAATCACGTCCCGCCGACTGAGCAGACTGGTCGTGGTCGAAAGCCGAAGCCGATCCAGTTCGTCGTTTCGGGAGGCATCCTTTTCAATGTAAATATCCCGCTGGGGAATGTACGCTTCGGGCTGATAATAGTCGTAATAACTGACAAAATATTCAACCGCGTTCTCAGGAAACAATTCGCGAAATTCCTCAAACAACTGAGCTGCCAAGGTCTTGTTATGCGAGATGACCAACGCCGGCTTACCGACGCGCGCAATGACATTGGCCATCGTAAATGTCTTGCCGCTGCCGGTTACCCCCAGCAGCGTCTGGCAGCGCCGTCCATTTAGGACACCCGATATCAGTTTTTCGATTGCCGCGGGCTGGTCCCCCCGCGGCTGGAACGCACTATGAATCTTAAATTCGGATAACCCCATAGACATTCTATTATAACCCCCGCCATGGAGGCTGAAAAGTATGTATTCCCACAATACAATAACCACAAAATGACGACACAATAAAGGATTTCATCGGAATAGTTTCAATACCACAAAACGATTTTAACCACACTATACTTTATTGTACCTCGTAAAGCCGATAGATTCAAATATATCCAACAGACATACCATCTCCAATAAAGCGAACTTAGGAAGGTCTGGCCGGTGTTGCAGCAGCGGCTATACGCCGTAATACGCTCGAATGATCGCATAAAGTTGTTCGGGGCTGCGGGCGGCCAGCAGGGCCAGCATCACTTTTTTGCGTTCGGGGTGGCGCTTGGCATAGCCGGGGACGAATTTTCGAAAAAATGACACCGCCTGCGTACCCGCTCGGGATTGGGTGAGCATCTCAAAATGTTCCAGCATCACCTGTCCCTGCTCGGCCAAGCTCGGCTCGGGCACGTCGGCTTGGCCCTGCCAACGGGCCCGCAATTCGCTGAAAATCCAGGGATTGCCGATCGCCCCGCGCGCAACAACGACGCCGTCGATACCGGTCTGTGTGAGCCGCTCAAAGGCGGTATCGGCACTGAAGATGTCTCCGCTGCCAAAAACAGTCAGGTTCGGCAGTCGCCGCTTGACTTCGGCGATCCGCGACCAATCGGCCTTGCCGCGATATTTTTGATCCACGGTCCGGCCGTGAATGGCCAGCATATCCACGCCTTCCTCGGCAGCCGCGGCACAAATCGCCCCAAAATCCTCCTCAGCCGCGGCAGATCGATCAAACCCGATGCGAATCTTCATTGCCACCGGACAGGATACGGCCTGACGCGTTTGCCGCAGGGCCTCTCGAACCACCGCCGGTTTTTGCATCAAAAAGCCGCCGCGCTGACGCCGCAAAACTTTTGGTACCGGACAGGCAAAGTTCAGATCGATCATATCATAGCCGAGCCGTTCAAACACCGCCGCCGCCTCGGCCAGCGTCCGGGGTTCATCGCCGAGAATCTGCGCCGCAACCGGATGCTCATCATCATGCGGGTGAAACTTGGGCTGACGCATCGCCTTCGGATGCAGCGCGATACGATCCAGCATCACGCCGGTAAACGTCAACGGGCAACCAAACCGCTGCGACAGCTTACGCATCGGATACTCCGTATAGCCGGCTAAGGCCGCCTGTACAAACGGTATCGTCAAGGGTATATTACCAATCTTCATCGCGTCATCCAACATGGACCTCATTCCAAAAGCAGCGTATCTTAACGCCCCTGAGAAAAGATGAAAACGGAAAATCTGAAGATACAAGATGAATCGTCTTCGTGATAGGGCGTGTGTACTGACCCTGAATAGAGACCTGTTTTGTCAGCTATTGAATTTCAAGGCTTGATTTTCCAGGCGTCTTGTCGTATTGTGCTGCTATGCGAATCCCGATAACCAAATACGGCCTGCCGCAGGCGGTGCTCTATCCGGCCCTCCTTGCGGTGGTCATGGCCGCGTATGCCGTTATTTTTTGGCTGATTATTAAGCCGCATTGTTCGTCCGCCACAACGGCCTCAGTCATTTTCTGGCTGCCGCAAGCGGTCCTGTTTGTGGTGTTGATATGGGTGGTGTCGTTTTTCCGCGACCCGTCGCGCCGCATTCCTGACGACCCGGCGGCCCTGCTTTCGCCGGCCGATGGAACGATTGCGGCTGTGGAGCAAATGGATTCGTGCACAGGTTTTGACGGGCCGGTACTGCGGATCGAGATTTTTTTGAGTATTTTTAACGTGCATATCAACCGAACGCCCTCTCGCGTGCGCATCGGGCAAATCCGGTATAAGCCGGGGCGATTTCTCGATGCCAGAAACCCCCGATGCAGCAAGGTCAACGAAGCCAACGAAATTGAAATGTTTCGCCTGGACGAGCCCAAAGACCGCTTGATGGTACGCCAGATTTCCGGCGCGATCGCCCGTCGCATTGTCTGCGAAGCCAAGCCCAACGATA